>QNBK01000137.1 GCA_003644105.1 Spirochaetota bacterium
ACCCTAAATATGAGCGGAAACAGCGGGTTCGCATCAGCAGCGTACCACAGGCATAGCCGAGGAACGTTGCGACAAAAGCGAACTTGCGAGAAGTGAACAAGTTCATTCTGACGGGATCGTTCCTCGGCTCCCGCCTCCGGTACGACCCTTGATCCGAATGAGCGCCGGGAAAGCATTGTTTCCGTAGAACCGCGGCTCTGCCCTGGTTCTACTGATACCATTCATTTTTAAGGTTTTTTAGAAAACTGATATATTTGCCTTTATTTTTCTGAAGATTCTTCCATGGGGCTCATTAGAAAATTGAGCTCTTCGTATGAAATCATATCATTATCCACCTTAACTTTTTCCACCTCATTCAGGTTTTTGCGTACTTCATTGACATCATTCAGATGACTTGCGGCAATCCTGCGGATTTTAGGCCTCATTGTTTCAAAAGATGTGTCGAAGTTGCCGTTTGTTGAAAGGAGATTTTCCAGAAGTCTTCCATATGCTTTTTTCAACTTCATAATGGAATGGAGGTATGCGTCTCTTCTTATCAGGTGAGTGTTCTCCTTGAGAGAGCTGTACAGCTTTTGAATTGATGTATCAAGAAACAATGTGTCTTCCAGTACTTTGTCAGCAAAGTAGTCGGCATCGATACTGAGGTTCACCGCATCATCAAGAGTTCTGATTAATGCAGTCATGAAGAATATGTTGTCATCGTAATGTATTTTTTCAGCCATGCTGTATTCAGTAATCTCCCATTCGCATTATCGGCGTGAGCAGTTGATTGCTTGACGGTTATTCCCTTTCAGGATATGGTGTTCGGACTCCTTTCCCGCACCTTGAAGCGGGACGAGTTTTAAGTCCATAAGGAGGACAGTTTAATGAAGACCTATGAGTTGGTCTGTGCCTTTCGAATGAAGGAAGGCCAGGATGTAGCAGGCATAGAGGCCGTCAAGAAGATTTTGACGGATGGAAAGGCCGTTATCAAGTCGGAAGAAGACATGGGAGACCGTGAACTTGCCTATGAAATAGACAAGGAAACCCGCGGCCGATACCGTTTATTCAACATCGAATTAGATCAGGAAGGACTTCCTAAAATTGAAGATGCTCTCAAACTTCGCAAGGAAATCCTGCGTTACCTGTTTGTTGTAAACGGTAGCTGATTTATAGGAGACGATGATGGCAACTGATATTAACAAAGTTGTTCTTGTAGGTAGACTCACCCGGGATGCCGAACAGTCCTACACCCAGAGTGGTTTTGCATTACTGAAGTTCAGTATTGCGGTTAATCGAAATCGCAAACAGGGTGATCAATGGATTGAAGAGGCCAGTTTTTTTGATGTAACCGTCTGGGGACGTCAAGGTGAAGCCATAGTCAATTACATGACTAAAGGCAAACAGGTAGCCGTTGAAGGACAACTTCGACAGGACCGTTGGGAAGATAAGAACGACGGTAGTAAACGTTCAAAAGTTGTTATCGACGCCAGTAATATTCAGCTCCTCGGAAGCCGAGACGGTGGCTCCCAGGGCGGCGGTTCTTCCAGTAGTAATTGGAATAATTCAGCTTCATCTGCTCCTCAGAGTGCACCCCGGCCGCAACAGGGGCCTCCGCCTACAACAAACTTCGAAGACGACATACCCTTTTAAAGAAAGAATCAGGAGATAAAAACATGTCTGACTATACAAATCGCAATTCGGATTCCGGCGACGATCGCCGGCCTTCAGGACCAAGAGACCGAGGCGCAATGCCCGGCGGACCTCGGCGTAAATATTTTCGCAAGAAAGTCTGTAAGGTGTGCATCGGTAAAGCACACGTAGATTACAAAGATTCAGATTCTCTTCGCCGTTTCACCACTGAAAGGGGGAAAATTCTTCCCCGGCGGATTACAGGCACCTGTGCAAAGCATCAGCGTCTTGTATCAAGAGAAATCAAGCGTGCCAGATGCCTGGCACTGCTTCCGTTTGTGTCTAAATAAGGGAGGACGGTAATATGAAGATTATTCTCTATAAAGACGTCCAGAACCTTGGAGAAGAAGGTGATGTAAAGGTTGTAGCCGACGGTTATGCACGTAACTATCTCCTTCCCTCTAAACTTGCTGTGAAGTACACCAAGTCCACCGAAATAGAGCTGGCGCAGAAACAGCAGTCTATCGCCCGTCGGAAAAAAGAAAAGTCCAACACTGCGGCCGACCTTAAATCCAGGATTGAAGCTCTTACTTTGGATCTGGCTGTTGCTGCCGGTAATAAGGGAAAACTTTTCGGTTCAGTAACTTCCAGTGCCGTTGTTGACTACTTTCAGTCTCAAGGCATTGAAATTGAGCGGAAGAAAGTTGAGTTACCCGAAGGTGGTATAAAGCTGGTTGGGTCCCACACGGTGACAATCAAACTTTACGGTGGTGAAGAAGCAGTTCTGAAGGTGAATGTCACTGCACTGGGTGATGAAAAAGAAGTTGCCCCGCAGAAAAAAACCGAAAAAGTTGAAGTGCCGGAAGTTGAAGTGAAAGAATCAGCACCGGAAGCAGAGATATCAGAAGAACAAACTCCCGAACCTGGAGAAAGCTGAAACCCTTGGCTGATGCCGTACTGAAGGATTCAATTCCGCCTTACCATGAAGAGGCGGAAATGGCGACTCTGGGAGCATTGCTGCTGAATTTTTCTGTTGATTTACTCGACGAAGTTCAGCAGTGTGTGCATCCGGATGACTTTTTTAAAGGTGCGCATCAGCATATATTCAAAGCTATTATCTCCCTTCATGAGAAAGGCGAGGGTATCGATATCCTTACCCTCACCGGGGAATTGACAGCTACGGGACTGATAGACAAAGCCGGGGGGGCATCGTACATTGCCTCTCTGACTTCCCGGGTTCCAACCACAGCCAATGTTTCTTACTACGCCAAAATAGTTCAGGAAACCAGTATACGCCGTTCTCTTCTTGATACGGCAAGGCAGATTATTTCTGAGGCCCACAACGATTCTCTTGAAACTCGTCTGATAATAGAAGATGCCGAAAAAGCTATTTTTGAGCTTAATGACAATCAGAGCAGGGGTGAGCTCAAACCTGCAGGGGAAGTTATTCAGAAGACTATTGAAACTATTGAAAACCGTTATCGAACTAAAGAAGGATTTACTGGCATTCCCTCGGGATTTGATGGTCTTGATAATTTAACCAGTGGTTTTCAGAACTCTGAGATGACTATTATCGGAGCAAGACCTTCAATCGGTAAAACAGCCCTTGCTCTTTCTATGGCTACAAACATCGCTGTAAAAAATAATATTTCCTGCGGTTTTTTTACCCTGGAAATGTCGGATGTTTCACTGATGATGCGTGTTGTTTCCGCTGAAAGCAAAATCAATTCAAACAATTTACGAACGGGTCTGCTCAGACCGACGGATTTTAACAAGCTGACAGAGGCTGCAGGTAGAATATACGACTCACCTCTGATACTTCAGGATACACCGAATATACCCCTTCTGGATCTTCGGTCTCTATCTCGGAAAATGGTTATGAAGCACGATGTTAAAATTATTTTTGTTGATTATATCGGGCTTATTTCACCTGAAGATACAAAGCAGCCTCGTCATGAGCAGATTTCCCAGATAAGCCGTTCTTTGAAGGCTCTTGCACGGGAACTGGATATCCCAATTGTCGCTCTCTCTCAGGTGGGCCGTCAGTCTGAGGGTAAAGCTCCCACGTTGGCCGATCTTCGGGAATCCGGTGCATTGGAGCAGGATGCTGATGTAGTTCTTCTGCTGCATCGTGACCGGGTTGTTGACAGAGATGATGACGACCATGAAAATAGTTCTGTTATCAAGACGGAATTGATAGTTGCCAAGCAGCGTAACGGACCCACCGGTATGGTGAATGTTGCTTTTATTCCGCAATTTACTCGTTTTGATAATTTTAGTTACAACGATCATTAACGGAGGAAAGCATTATGGCTCTTTCAGATAATTACGACCTTTCAGATTTAACCAATCAGATGGAAGTTTTTGTGTTTAAAGAACTTGATCATCAGCTTGCGGCGATTGCCGATGAAGATATCTGTAAATGTAATGACTGTATTCTGGATATGGCATGTTACGCCTTGAATAATGTTCCCCCAAGGTACCGATCCTCACTGATGGGTTCCCTCTATGCAAAGGTTGAAACCGATGAGGTAAGTAAGAGTGTTCGGGGAAATGTGACTGAAGCAATTCAGAAAATCAGCCAGAATCCTCTTTGCGGGAATGTCAGATAGGCATTTCAGCTGTATGGATCTGTATCCTCAAGAGTCTGACTGACTCTTGAGGGGTCTACAACTCTCCCATCCCTATAAATGATGACATTGTCGATTGCACCAGGAGATGACCACAGCTTTGTACCATCCGGCGGAATTGCAATCCATCCACCGTTATCAAAGAAGTATACTTTTATGAGAGGATGACCGTTCAGGGAATTCCAGAGCACCAGTGCACCGTCTCGATCAAATCCGTAAAGTACGTCAGCTCTGAGTGCCAGGCAACTGATTTCCTCATCCCATTGGAATACCGTTTTTCTATTTCCGCTTATTTTACGCACCGTACCGCCTAAAGATGTGAAAATGGTGCTGCGGTCTGAGGGATCGGGAAGAATAGACGCATCCAGATCCTCTCCGTTTACAGTGGAAATCACCCTGCCGTTTTCGGGGTTGTCTATATCATGTTTCACAATAGATGTCTCAGAGCTGCCCTGAGCGTTTCTCTCTACTCCAATGGAGTAGATGGCAGAAGGTCCTGAAACGACTGAATAAATCATAAAGCGCTTATCGGGAACGGGAACAGACTCCTTTGTCTGTACATCAATTTTTTCCAGGGCTGTTCCTGCACGACCCTGAGAGGAGCGTCCTGCAAGAAGGTAGTCACCTTCGGCAGAATATGCCGAATCAAGTATTCCCAGGGCTGAATATGATGATTCAATTTCACCTGTGAGGCTGTTCATTATGTTCACTGTTCCCGAGCGATTGACGGTTAACAGTCTTCCATCATCAAGGACATCGATTTTTGTGAATGGGCCGCTTTTCTGGAAGAGAAGTTCATCATCAGGATCGCTGAGTCGAATCCTGCGTATACCATTCTCATCACCATCTCCACTGATGTCCCATTGCAGTATTACCTCTCCAGGTAAAACTCTGATTCCGGTTTCAGAAGCCAGGGATCCGGTGAATATTTCTTCCCGTTTAATATCATTCAGCTTTTCGATGTTTCCTTTTGAAGAATCTCTGAAAAAATCAGATGTGAATATAAGAACCTTATTCCCCCGACTGAGATAGAATGAGTTATCGCTGAATGCCATGGAATCTGGAATCCAGAGTCTGTCATTAATAATCTGGGAAAAACCAGTCAGACTCTCGGTAAACAACTGGCCGGATCGGGATATCAGGTAGGTTTTACCATTTTTACGCAACACTTTTACTGGATTCAAACCGGGATCTACAACTAAAGGTGTTGCATCTGATGACAGGTTGTTTCCACCGAAGTCTCGGGGTAGAAAGCGTTCATTGCGAACCTTGTAGCCGTGGAGTGTTGTTCCTGAAAGGGACACTACCAGAGCATCCAGTTCACCATTTTTCTCATCAATGGAAACATCCGCCATACCAGGTATTTCAAGTTGATCCAGCACGGCACCTGTCTGTCGGTTTACGAGGTAAAGAGTACTGTCTTTATAGGCGAATAAAGTAGTCTTTGAATCAGTTTGAAGCACCTTGATACCCTGCAGATTGGCTAGAGTTTCAGTTGAAAGCTTCAGAGCTGAACTGCGTATATCCCAATAACGAATTGATCCGCTTACCGAATAAGTCATAAGAATTGTCTCTGTAGAACCGATATAGCCGGCGTTATAGAGGGATGGTAATCTCTGCAGGTAGGATAGTCTTCGGCCTGTTCTGCCTTCAAGAACCAGGACGCTGGGAGATCCGAGATTTCCAATTGTCAGATACCTGCCCTTTGCCGACCATGATGTAAAAAGCGGTTCAGATTCAAGTTCGTAGTCAAAAATCTTTTCTTCTTTGCTCCAGTCCCAGACCGAAACTTTGTATAAACCGTTATTTGACGTAATCACAGCTGTTTTTTCGTTTGATGGGTCAAGTTCAATATCGTGGATTCTATCGCTGGTTACCCGAAAGCGGTGAAGTACCTTGTGGTCTCCGGGGCGTGTTACAATCAGCCGTCCATCTTCACCGGAAGAAACGATGGTGTGGGTTTTTTCGTGCCACCTCAGGTTTGTCGGCATACCCTCATGACCGGACTGTAAAACAATCTGGTAGGAAGCCGATACAGAGATAATTACAAACATCGAAAGAATGATGGTGAGTAATAACTTTTTATCAATGTTCATAGTTTATTCCTTCAGCGGCTGTTGAAATGAATCATATCACCAGTGGTAGCAGCAACGGCAATAATTAATACGATAATAGTACCGATAAATTGATATCTGTAAACCAATTTTGGGTTTAAGTTTTTTCGGCGAATAATTTCATACAGGAATAAAACAATCTGACCGCCATCTAAAACTGGAATCGGTAAAAGATTTATAAATGCCAGAGACACAGAAATCAGGGACATGAGTTCAAAAGACCATAAAAAGCCGGCGCCAATACCGTTTTTAAAACCCTCGGCCACTACCGCACCGGTATCTGAGATAAGGCGCACCGGCCCTGATACAGCATTCTGCAGTTCAATACCCATAAACAGCATCCGTAAACCTTTAACAGTGGAATAGAGGTTGTCGTAAGTTTCATTGAACCCTTTTGCCAGGGCCTGATAGAAATTCAGCTTAACTGAGCGTCCGCTTATCACCTGAAATGTGATTCCAGAGGATATCTCTTCTGCTCTTTTAACAGGCAGATTGACTCTCAGACCGTTTCTTTCCACCTGAATTGAAATATCATTTCCGTTTAATCTGGTAAGTGTGTTGTAAAAAGCTACAGTATGAGCTGTCTTGATACCATTCACAGAAAGAATACGGTCTCCAGGCAGGAACCCGTCATCGGATGCAGCACTCCCCGGGGTAATCTCTGCAATTAGCGGATCTATCCAATTCAGTACACCGATGATGGCCGTTCCGGATTCTTTATCCAGTTCCGGCTTAATTACCAGGGGTATAAGTCGGCCTTTTCTATTAACTGTTAAACGGATAGTTTCCCCGGGTCGGAATACCAGAAGACGTCTTAATTCATTAAACTTCCCAACATCCTTACCGTCAACAGAAACGATATAATCACCGCTTTCAATACCGGCTGTATCAGCAGGCCAGAGTTTGTTGTCCTCCGACCAGTTGGAGGCAAGAATAACCTTTGGTTCTGTGTAATATTCCTGAAACCCGATCCACGAAATGAATGTAAAAACAATAACGGCAAAAAAAAGATTTGCCAGAGGGCCGGAAAAACTCACAAAAATCCGCTTAAACGGTGATGCATTGTAGAATTCACCCTGATTACCTGGAATATAATCAAGCTTTTCTTCTATAGCTTTCCTGAATGACTGCTCCCCATGAAACCTGCAGTAACCGCCCAGGGGAATAAGTGAAATCCGATAATCGGTACGGCCCTTCTTAAAGCCGGCAATTCTGCGTCCAAATCCGATAGAAAAGGTTTCAACCTCAATCCCGGCTATTCTTGATGC
>QNBK01000138.1 GCA_003644105.1 Spirochaetota bacterium
ATTCAGTTACTCTCTACTTTAACCGGAATCCCCAGATTAACCAGCCTTCGAAATACATACAGTTCAGAAATCGCCGGCCGGATAAGCCTACCAAAGCTTAAATGAACCTTATCGTTCCATCCGATCAGTGAAGCCTTCACCTTTTCTCCCCGGGCCGGCGGCGGAATAAAATCAAAACGTCTGATAAAAGGTGACAGGTGAGGCGGCATATCCACCATCCCCAGGTTACTCAAACCGCTGGTGTAATATTTCTCTGCGAATAAGGAATATAGCGGAGGAAGAACGATATTTTTAATGGGTAGAGGTATTATTCTGGCAAAGGGGTTCCGCTCCCCCCGGAGGTTTCTCGCTATTCTTCCTGCAAGCCGGTGTCGGTTGGTTTCATACATCATGTAATGCCTGGTGCTGCTGATAATCTCATCAAAACTCCAGACGCCCAACCGGGGGTCTATCTCAGGATCGATACTGACAAAAAAGTTTCTGTAAGTGGGTGAAGGCCAGATTCTCCGGAGGTTTACAGGTATATTCAGCCGAATTGGTGCGATAACTTTTTTACGCAGCCCCGAGGGCATATCAAGAAGCATTGACTGATAGGAATCCAGCATAACCGCAATCAGAAACTCGGTAATACTCAGCCCATAATCTCCGGCACGTTCTTTTAATATCTCAACAGGCATTATCCCCGTGGTGATTTTATAGTAACCCGGGCGTTCCAGGGACAGAGGAAGCCTGAAGGCCGGGTCTGACAGGGGAGGAGAGGGAAGGAGCGGATTCCCGAAACGACGGAAGGCATCCTCATCTTCACCTTTCCGCATCCTTTCTCCGGGAACCGGCAGGCCCTCACAGTCCTCCCTCTTTACTCCCTCAAGATGAAGGTATTCCGCCAGAAGGGATTTCAGAAATATAAGCGCCCCGGTGCCGTCGGTGAGAACATGGGAGAATTCCACTGCAATTCTGTTCTTCCAGCATCTTACCCTGAAGGGAAAAATGCCCCGGCGGTGCAGCGGGAAGTTCATGCAGGGATAGCGGGAATCACGCTCCAGCTGAACCGTATGCTGGGATGAATCCAGAGAATACCAGAATACACCCCCTTTGAGGTGTACAGAGAAATAAGGGAACCGGGGCATCAGATTGGTAAGAGCTTCCTGGAGACGCCCTGCATGTACTGCGGCACTGAGGTCTGCAGAAAGCCGGAACACCGTAGTTCTTCTGGCACTGCTGATGGCCGGGTAGAGTTTTCCTGCATTGTCCAGGCGATACCATCGGGGCATGGGGTGAAGATAGCCCCCGCAAGCCCGAAAAGGCAAGGTCACTTCAGATATTATGGCTGGACGCTGCGACCGTCCCCGGGATAGTGTCGGGCCATGAAACCGCCCTTTTTGCTTTTCGACCTCGATAACACCCTCTATCCTCCTTCTGCGGGGGTACTGCAGGAGATGAACCGCCGTATCGGGAAATTCTGTGCTGATTATTTCGGTGTTGATGTGTCCGAGGCTGATGATATGCGCCGGGATAAGCACATGATTTATGGAACCACACTGCAGTGGCTTCGGGTGTGTCATGGACTGTTGGATCCCGAACCTTATATCAAAGCTATTCACCCGGTGAATATCAGTGCTTTTGTACAAGCCGATCCGGATTTACGCACCTTTATTTCCAGCATCCCGGCAGATTATGTTCTCTTCACCAATTCTCCCATGGAGCATGCCCGCAGAACCCTGAAGGCTCTGAATCTTGACGATCTTTTTCCTCGAATCTGGGATCTTCGTCGAATGGGGTATCGGGGTAAACCTCATCGTGAGTCTTATGAGCGGATTTTAGGTGACCTCGGATTAAGAGCCGATGAGGCCATTCTTATTGATGATAATGAAGCCAATATCGCCGGTTTTAAAAGCCTCGGGGGCAGGGTTCTTCCCGTGGGGAATATCCCCATTTCTCAATGGACGAAACAACTTTCAGTGCTGATGGAGGCCTGATTCTGTATATTACGGACTCCAAGGGGCAGTTGGTAAGATTCGGAATTCTCTATGCAGCTCTTTTCGGTGCTGTTGCTGTAATCTATCCGTTTATTCCCATCTATTTCAGCTTTCGGGGGTATGCTCCGTCAAGGATCGGCCTGTTGCTGGCGGCAATCGAGGTTTCCGGAGTTCTTGCACCCTTCATCGTCTCCAGGATTGCCGATCATTCCGGAAAGTTTAGAACGGTGATTTCCGGGAGCATCATTTTCTCAGCTCTTTCATTATTTATTCTAAACCATTTATCCGCCTTTCCGGCCATGCTGGCCGGTGCCCTGGCCCTGGGTTTTTTTATGAAGCCTGTTGTTTCTCTCACCGATGCTCTGACAGGGCGTTCTCTCGCCGATTCCTCGAAGAATTACGGCCGGGTGAGAGTGTGGGGTACAGTCAGTTTTATTATTGTCTCTCTCGCCCTGCAGCTTACCGGACTTTTTGAGAGCGGAGGGTATCAGCGGATTTTCACAGCCATGCTGATTGCCATGTTTTTCCAGCTATTATCGGTTCCCATTGTTCCTTCTGCTCCTGCCCATAAAACCTCTGTGATTGATGGCCTTAATGAGAGTTCCAATCGTCTGCCCAGGGGCTTTATATCATTTCTGCTGGTTTGTTTTATTGGAAATATCGGATACGCGGTTTATCAATCCTTCGGAGGATTGTACTTCGCGGAAATTGCCGGTGTTTCCCGGGTGAGCGGGCTCTTTGCACTGGCGGCTTTCTCTGAAATTCCCGCTATGATTTTCGGAGGCCGTATTATCCGGAAAATCGGTCATAGGCCCATGCTGTCCATTGCACTTCTTGCCGGAATCCTGAGGCTGACGGTGCTCTCCCTGTTTCCTTCTATCATTCCCATTGCTCTCTCCCAGCTCACCCATTCCTTAACATACGGTTTTTTTCTGTTAACCGGTGTGGATTGGGTGAACCGCTTTGTTCCCGAACGGAAAAGAGCCATGGGAATGGGCCTTTTCATGTCTGTTTCCTTCAGCGGTTCACTGCTTGTCGGTAGCTCTCTAGGCGGTTTCCTACTGGAATTCGGTGGTTTTTCAATGCTTTTCGGCTCCGCTGTTATTTTTCCATTTGCCGCTCTTCTCTGGCTCTGGACCGATCGGCGCTTCAAGGCTGAATAGATTCGCAGTCGGCTCCCTCGACGATAAGCCCCTAATCCGTTACCTTTTTTCCATGATAAAAAAGCCTCTCCCCGGGGATAACCCGAAAAAAATGTATAAAGAACGCAAATTGGATCGAATCCACAGGTTTCTGATGGCCGGGGATACCGTCAGGGGATATCTGGTAAGGGGCAGCCGGGTGGTTAGAGAGATAAAAGCCAACCACTCTTTCGGACCTCTGGAAACCCATCTCATGGGCCAGGCTTCTCTTGGTGCTCTGCTCATGGCCGCCAATCTGAAAGATGAGGGGCGAATACGTCTGCAGTGGGAATGCGGCGGACCTGTAGGAGGAATCAGTGTGGAGGCGGATTCCCACGGAACGGTTCGCGGTTATCTGCAGAATTCTCCTATTGTAATGGAGGAGGGGGACGATGGGCGTTACCCCGATCTGTTCGGTCCGGGATTTCTTACGGTAACCCGGGTGTTTGAAGGAAAGGCGGAGCCCCGGAACAGTACCGTTGCCCTGCAGTATGGAACTATTGCGAAGGATCTTACAGCCTATCATCTGGAAAGTGAACAGGCCCCCACCGCCATGGCTCTGAGCGTGGCCTTTGATAAGGAGGGTAATCCAACCGGTGCCGGCGGTCTGTTCCTGCAGGCACTCCCCGGTGCTCCCGAAGAGGTAATTGAAGGCCTGGAGGGTACCCTGGAGAATTTTCCCTCCCTGGGTGAAGCTTTTGCCGAAGGAAAGGATGCCGAGGCTCTGATTCTCGATTTATTTGCCCCACAGGCACCGAGGTTTATCGATTCAAAGCGTGTGGAGTTCTTCTGCCCCTGCGACAGTGGGATGTTTGAACGTTACCTGAAAGGCTTATCCGAGGAAGACCGGATTGAAATCCGGGAAAAAGGCCCTTTCCCTCTGGAGATTACCTGTCAGAACTGCTCTTCAGTGTATCATTTCGAGGAATCAGTTATCAGGAAACTGCTCAGCTGAAAGGAAATAATCTTTCACCCGAGGCTCTCCAAATGAGAGTACATCGATTTCTCTGGTTGTTAACAGTGCTGGACAGCCCTATCAACCGGAGGGATAATGTTCCGGGAGCCGATCAACGTGCAGAAAACTGATAAATCAGCCGGCCTGGAATCTCTGGTGAGACTTCTTGGTACCGGAGAAGGGCGTAAAGCGCTGAGATCTGCTCCTTTGAGTACCGGGAAACCGGCTTATTGGCATGCCGCTGCAAAAATACGTAAGTCCGGAGAGTATATATCTGAAGCGGTTCTTGTACTGATGAAAGCCGGTGGTGAACCTCAGCGTCTTGGTATTGTAGAGGAAGCTCTGATGAGAGGGGAACTCGGCGATGCCGATGATGTACTTGATTCTGTGAGAGATCTGGTTGAGTGTGAAGATGACAAAGAGGGCTCCGCCGCCGCCAAGAGTTTTCTGGCAGGCTGGATTTGTGCCGATGTAATCGGGCGATGTCTGAATAATTCCGGAGCTGAATAATTATGTTGATAGATAAGAAGCCTGCTGAAGTATGGGTGGAGCTTCATTACAGATACAAGGGAGAGATTTTCCGTTTCAATCTTCCTCTGCCTCAGGGCGGGAAATTCCTTGATGGATTGAGGGTGGATTTTGACCGTGTTGATATCCCCGGGGGGCGGCGTTTTACAATCATTATGGAACCCCTTGGCGAGGTTGAGCTGATAAGGTTTGAGATGACTGGTCATTTGGTCTACGGAGACGATATTAAAAGTGTTTTTGTGAATGGTTATCAGTCCTGGACCGGTAGTAGAGAGCGTTCCCCTGGAGAGCGGATTTCGGCTCTGAACTGGCCCGGCAAAATGTTTCTTTTTCAAAAATATGGTGATTATCAGTTCTATAACTACCCTGAGAAAAAGGGATGTTTTCATGGTTATTCCTATGCCTATACCCGTTATCCCGACCGCTTGTTCTTTGCCGGGAGTCTTGATGAGAAGGCCGGGTTCACCATTATCGGGACTGACACACGGCACAATTTATTTTCCCTTACCAAGGATGTCGCGGGCCTTCATTTGAACAGCCGCAGGCTGCTCCTTGATATTGTGATGCTGGAGGGAGGGGAGGATGAAGTCTTCAACCGTTTTCTTGAGCTGCGCAGAGATGCTGAAGGAACCGACGGCAGGACTTCCCCGGTTCAGCCGGGGAAACGTGCCGCTGCATGGTCGAGCTGGCAGGGTTCCCGTAACATCATTGATGAAGTGTCATTACGCCGTAACCTGGCCGAGTTCCGGGACAGAAAAGTTCCCCTGAAATATTTCATTATCGATGACGGCTGGGAAATGAGTCCCGGGGACTGGGATTCTCCTTCTTCCGGCTTCCCTTCGGGTATGTCGTCATTGGCAGCAGAAATAAAGGGCAGCGGCTACATTCCGGGGATTTGGTTTGCCCCTTTTATCGTCGGCAGGGATTCGGCGATTTTCTGGAACCGGAAAGAATGGCTTGCAAAAGAACCCGGCAAACGGGTGAAGCCGGCAGGATGGATTCCTTCTCACGGTGGAAGCTTTTACGCTCTGGATCTCTCGAGAAATGATGTAAAGAAGTACATTGCCGAAAGTCTTGAGAGGCTACGGGGAGAATGGGGCTTCTCTCTGATAAAAATGGATCTTCTTTATGCCGCGGCTCTTTACCCTCCCCAGGGAAAAAGCCGGGGAGAAGCCATGACTGATGCCATGAACTTTCTTCACTCCCTTAAAGGTGAAACAGAATATCTGCTGAACAGTGTTCCCCTTGAGAGTGCATTCGGTAAGGCAGAGTACTGCCGGATTGCCGCAGAAACCACACCGTTCTGGGAGCACCCGTTTACCCGAAACCTGCATTGCAGAGAGCGGTTTTCCACATTGAACAATCTCCGCTCAACAGTCGGACGCAGACATCTGGATAGTAGGTTTTTCTCCAATGATACTGGCACCTTTCATCTGAGTTGTACAAAAAATTCAATGGAACCTTCCAGGCGTTACACCCAGCTGCTGCTTCACTCTCTCCTGGGAAAGCTGATAACCACTTCAGACAGTCTCGGGGATTATGATGAGGACGAGATGAATACCTATCTATCCCAGTTCCCGCTGATTCAGCCGGAGATAGAGGATGTTCAGGTATCCAGAAGGACAGTTACCATACGCTACCGTTCAGGTGGAAGAAGTTTTATCAGTATTTCCAATCTGGCTGAGAAGATGCGGTCCTTTGAGCTGCCTGAGGGAAAGTGGTTTGGAGCCAGAGGTTTGAAAAGAAGACCCCATCATGTTGCCGGGGGAAGGAAACAGGTTCTTAAACCCGGAGAATCACGTAACTACCTGAAACTTGATGATGTTGAACTATTTGCAGGAAGTGACGGTCATCTGTTCCCCGGATGTGAAATAGATTCAATCGACGTAAACGAAACCGGAAATAGTTTTACAGTCAGACCCCAGGTTACAGTTCTGAATAATTTCCGTGTCTGGATTCAGACCCCGGGAAATGGAGATGTTCTGATTAACGGGAAAAAAGCGGAGATTCTGATAACTTCTTTCGGGGATAGGCTGGCAACAGGAATTGTTACTCTGAATTCCACCGAAGGGAATTTATAATGTTCAGTATCAGTGCTAAAGGTGTCTACGGTGTTTCCGCTGTTCTGGAACTGGCCCTGAGATACGACCGCGGAGCTTTGCAGATTCGGGAAATTGCCGAAGCTCAGAATATCCCCAGGCATTATCTGGAGCAGATTCTTGTGGTATTAAAGCGCGGAGGGATTGTAAGAAGCTTCCGGGGAGCATCCGGAGGTTATTCCCTTGCCGAAGAACCATCGAAGGTAAGACTGCTGGATGTGATTACCCTTCTTGAGGGCCCGCTTACCGTTGCGGCATCAGGGAACAGGGGAGATACCAGGCTCAATGAACTCTGGAAGGATTTGGCCGAAGGGGCCAGAAAGCGCCTGGATAGAAGTTTTGCCGATTTGATTGATGAGATCCATCTGGCGGAAAAACGACTCAATTTTTCAATTTAAACCGGTATAATTAATATTCTAAAATCATGTATATATATTGATTACTTTCGAGGTTATTTTGTGCAAAAACTCCGAGTTGCGAATAAATATTCCTTGATAATACAACGTGTTTCTATGGAAAGAAATAGAAATGTACAGTAAAAAACTTCTTTCTTCGGATATTAACTACTCATACTATCTTCACAATAGACATACGGCCATTCTAAGGTTAGAATTACCGAAATATTAAAAAGGAGAGGCTATTAATGAAAAAATTATTAATTCTCGTATTAGCCGTTATTTCTCTTGCTGCGATGGTAACCTTTGTCGGTTGCAATGCAAAAGCAAAAGGTGCATCAGCAGTTACTATGAATTGGAACCTGAGTGCCGACCCCAAAA
>QNBK01000139.1 GCA_003644105.1 Spirochaetota bacterium
ATGAGCCTGTGGCCGTGGAACCCTGGACCATCTGGGATGATGCCTCATTCACCCGGGCCTATGCTGTGGAATCCATGGTTTCGTTTGCCGGTCCCTGGGAGCTGATAGATTCAGGGCGGCAGCCCTTACCCCGGGAGACGCGGGAATACTATCTGAAAGGCGGAGATAATCCGTACTTTGTCAGTCTTGCAGAAAAAATTACCCGGGACTACAACGATCCCTGGGGAAAGGCCTTGGCGATTGAACGCTGGTTTCATGATAATTACTACTACTCGCTCAATCCCGGGATGGCCCCGGATGGAAATCAGCTGAACTGGTTTCTGGAGGAAAGCCGAAAGGGCTACTGTTCCTATTTTGCCTTCGCTATGACACGGATCTGCCGGGCGGCGGGTATCCCCTCACGAGTGGCGGTGGGGTTTTTAACCGATCCTGATACTTCCACTCTGGGGTTTGTTCCGGTACGCTCGGATCAGGCTCATGCCTGGGTTGAGGTTTGGTTCGATGAATACGGCTGGATTACCTTCAATCCCACTTCGGATGTGATGGCCCCGGGGGAAGAGTACCCACTTCAGTTCATTTCATCGGATGAGTGGCTTCCCCTGATAGAAGAGGTGCTTACCCGCAGCGGTGAGGTGAGTGTCTCCATGGAAGATGATGAAGATACCTCTGAAGATGGTTCCTGGTGGAAGCGGGCTTTTACCCTGGTGCGCCGCCGTCCCCTTCTTCCCTGGACAATCGGCGGATTGTTCCTTTTTATTCTCTACATTCCCCGTCGGATTATACCGGGTTTATTCCGGATGGTTTTTTTATTGTCTTCTCAGCCGAGGCGGCGTGTTCAGGGGCGCTGGAGCTTATTTGCCGGTTGTCTGAGCCGGGGGGGGTACCGCCCCTTAAAAGGTGAAACGCCTCTTGATTGGGCCATCCGGGTTGAAGCTGCCGGTGTGAGCGGTTTTACATCCTGGACGAAGCTTTACCTGAAAGCCGAATACTCTCCCCGGTTTAACCTGGAGGATGAGGAAGCAGGTATTGAGAAGTACAGGGAAGTGCTGAAAAGTTGGCGAAAAGCGGGGTACGCAGGGCATCTGAGGTCATTTATAAATCCGGGATGGAACGGCGGTTTCCCATGGTAAATCCGAAACGGTATATTCCGGTACTTCTTCTTCTTCTTAATCTGATTCCATGTTCTGTACTCTACGCAGATGCCGTAGACAGCATTCTTCTGAAAGTGGATGAAGCGGTACAGGGTGAGAGTTATACCCGGGCCATAGCAATCATTGAAGAGGGGAAAAAAGCCTATCCTGATGATTACCGGCTGCCACTGCAGGCCGGAGAGCTGTACATGGGCCGGGAACTCTACCATCTGGCTCTGGCGGAGTTTAAAGCGGCGGAGGTTCTGAACCCTTCTTCCGGAAAATTGCTTTACGACATGGCTGAAAGCTACGCATATCTGGGTAAAAATAACGATGCGGTGAACCTTCTGGAACGTCTGCATGCCATGAATATTCCGGATCTGAAAGATGATGTTATTGATGATTTGAGCTGGATGTATTTTAAAACATACAGGATGGATGACGGTATTGCATTACTGGAAACAGCATTGAAGGAATCTTTCAACAGGAACTGGGCCCATACCCTGGGGACTCTTTACGCAGGCTTGTACGATCTGGAGCAGTCCCGCTACTGGTATATGAAATCTATTGATGATGCCCTGAACAGCGGGGATGAGCTGTTTGCCTCGGTGGCTTACTACAATCTTTCCCTCCTGGATTATTCCTTTTACCTTTACGGGAATGCCCGGGATGAGGCCCTGCGCTCTCTGGAGATAAGGCCCCGCTCCGGCGGGTTCATGGTAATCGGTGAACTGGATTTTCTGGCCTGGAATCTTAACGATGCCATTGCATCCTACCGTAAAGCCGAGAGTAGGGATGAGACACCTCTTTCCCGGGTGGATATCGCTTCTTTTTATCAGAGAATCGGCTATCTGGATGAGGCGATACGTTTTATTCAGGAGATTCAAAACGATCCGGATGACAGCTGGATGTACTATTATGGAGTAAACCGGATGCGTTTTTCTATGGATCTGCATCTTATCCTGGCAGATTCATGGAAGGGAAAGGCTCATCTTGAGGCATATCGTATCAAAGCCGGTTTCCTTCAGCGTTTTTCCAGTGGGGTAAGGCGTCTTATCTGGAGATTGAAGGGTATGTACCATGACAGGATCTACCGGTCTTTAACACTCAGGTACAGCGGGGAACTTCGGGATGAGGGGAATGAGCTGGATGCGGCCTGGAATGCTGCTACGGCTTACCGGGGGTACAGAAGAAAGGCCCTTGATTATCTGGAGGAGGCCCGGCTGATTGAAACGGAACTCACACCCCGGGCGGTTCCCTGGTATGAGATGGAAATGGGCCGTGAAGCCGGGGATGAGAATCTTCTGATGAACGCTCTGATGGATTTTACTGAGGATGAGGGCGATCCCTATGAACGAACCCTCAGGGCTTTAGCCGGCAGTTCCGGAGCGTACCTGCAGGAACTGTATTCCCTCAACCCCGGGGGGCTGAGACAGTACGGCCTCAGCCTGCCGGTTGCGGTGAACGTATCCGGGGGCCACCGCCGAATCCTCTCCCGGCGAGTCAGAAGATTGCTCAAGAGTTCGGGTTATCGCGTTCTCCACTCTGCAGCTTCGGTTCTGACTGTTTCCACGGGTGAATCGGGAGCCGTTAAGCTCTATCTGAGCGGGCCAGATGGCAGTACCCGTTCCAAAACAGCCCTTAAAGAGGGCTATTCCATGGATCGTCTCGCCCTTGCACTGAGCGGTATGTTCGACAAGTTCTATTTCACTCCTCTCTCTGAAGGTAAAAAATGAGACTGTTATCCGAGCCCCTTACCGCCGCTCCGGTGGAGTGTCCCTACCTCCCTGAACAGATCTTTGTTCAGAATTATTTCTTCGCCGATGAATTGGATGAGTTTGAATTCGGGGTTCTTCTCAATGCCGGCTGGCGCCGCTTCGGGAAGTATTTCTTTCGTCCCGGATGCCCCCGCTGCAGTCAATGCAAACCGATACGGGTTGATACCCATCAGCTCAAACCCACCGGCAGTCAGCGGCGTGTGATATCCCGGGGGAAGGAGATTGTTATGGAAGCTGTTGAACCCCGGACTTCGGATGAGGCGTGGAGAGTGTACCGTAACCATTCCAAAGCTCAGTTCCAACGTGAAGAGAACAGGGAGCATTTCGAAGAAACCTTTTTCGACCGCACGGCGGTTCCCTCCCTGCAGACCGAGTACCGTCTGGATGGAAATCTGATAGCTCTGGGATTTCTCGATGTGTCGAATGACGGGATGAGCAGTGTTTACTTTGCCTTCGATCCTGAATGGTCCCGGTATTCTCCGGGAATCTTGAGTGTGTTCCGGGAGTCCGAGCTGGTGAAGCAATGGGGGAAGCGCTGGTACTACCTGGGCTACTGGGTGGAGGGCTGCCAATCCATGGAATACAAAGCCCGGTACCGGCCCCATCAGCTGTACGACTGGAAGCTTCAGGACTGGGTTAATTCAGGGCGTACTGCAGAGTGATGTATAAGACATACATCGTTACCAGTAACCCGCCCTGCCAGCGCCTGAAATACCCGCCTTTATCCATACTGATAAAAAGCCGGAATGAAAAAAGAATGAGAAGCATTGCCGGGAAATGAAAACGAAAGAAAGTAGGGGGGATGGCCAGGGGGACTGCAAAAGAGGCGGCGCCGATAACAAACAAAACATTCAGAACATCCGCACCCACGATATTGCCGATGGTAATCTCCGGATGTCCCTTCCGTATAGCGGCGATGGCGGTGGTGAGTTCCGGGAGGGATGTTCCGAAAGCCACCATGGTGGCGGCAATCACATCATCCGGCACCCCCAGCCTCCTCGCCGTCTCTCCGGCCGCCGGAATGAGCAGTCTGGAGGCTATGATTACCAGTATCAGCCCGCCGGTCAGGGACACAAGAGTGATAAGCAGTGATGTGGACTCTCCGGGTTCCTCAACCGCCGTCTCCACTCCGCTTTTGGCCCATCTGTAGGTTATCACCATGTACAATGCCAGCAGCAGTAATAGTAATAAACCCATGGGTCTGCTGATGAAGGGCTGTCCGGGGTTAATCAGAATCGCCGCTCCGGCCAGGCTTACCAGAAGAATCGCTGATCCGATCTGCCACCATCCGGTGCGGTTGAGTATCCATTTATTCACCGGCGGGGCGGCTATCAGGGCCGTCAGACCGAAAATGAGTCCGGTATCGGCAATAATAGAGCCAACACCGTTTCCCAATGCCAGCCCCGGATCTCCCATATAAGCCGCCATAACAGAGACAAAGGCTTCCGGAGCTGTTGTTCCCAGACTGAGTATCGTGGCTCCGATAACGATTTTCGGTAAACCTGTTCTTAATGCCAGACCCACCGAACCGTCTATCATCCAGTCGGCTCCCTTTGAAAGAAGGAATACCGTGAATGCTATGGCCAGCAGCAGTCCCCAGAGGGGAAAGCCGGCAAAGAGTTCTCTCAGGGCATGCTCTTCGATGAAGTAGTTCCAGATGCTCATGCCGGTAGTATAGTTAATTCTCCCATGTTAAAACCAGTCCGACCGGTTATCTGATATTTCTGAAAAGGCCTCTTTCTCGTTGACAGTAAAAGATTTACATGCGTAAACTATTGATATTACAGGAGACCCTGAATGAAGAACAGATTCTTTTCTTTTATATCACCGGTATTGAGAGTTATCGACAATGGGAAGTTCTTTCGGGAACCTCTTCGCTGGCTTTATTTCTTCCTGGCCGGGTTGAATGTTCTGATGCCCCTGGCCGTGATTTATTATGCTGTGACGTCCTCAGACTCTCTGCTGGACGGTTTTCTCTATTTCCTCGGGTTCATCCTGCTGTTTATCGTGGTCTGTTTTACAAGCTGGGTGGGATTTCAAATATGGTGGAACCGCGCCGAGAGTATAAAAATGTTTTCCAGTGAAGGGGATGAGAACTTTGCAACAATTGCATTTTCTCACTTTCTTCAAACCCTGGGAGAGTGGCTGGGAGTTACCGTTGCCCTGAACGGCTTTTTCGGAGGACTGTTTCTTCTTCTGGGTGAACTGGTTTCATATTTCATCCAGGGAGAGGGACTTCCTCTGGGGTTGATCGGCATGGGCGGCTATGTGTATTTCCTTATTCTTCTCGGTCCTCTTTCCGGCTTTCTACTTATTGTAATTACCCGGTTTCTTGCCGAACAGATCCGGGCTCTGGCTTCGGTGGCCAATCATACGAGAAAGTTGCTGAAGATAGAGTTGAGAAGAATTCGGGTAATCGAGAAGAATCATTGGGATTAATACCGAAGCCCCCCCCCATGCTGCGGCGGACCGGGACTTGTGATGTTTTCCAGAAGAAAAAGTCCCTTAAGGGACTTGATTAAATAGCCTCAGATTCGGTATAACTTTCTTCACCGATGCGAAAGTAGCTCAGTGGTAGAGCTCCACCTTGCCAAGGTGGATGTCGCGAGTTCAAATCTCGTCTTTCGCTCAATTCAAAGCTGCCCGGTTGTCCCGGGCGGTTTTTTTATCGTCTGTACCTCGAAAACAATCGGGGAGATACTCTCAAAATGGTTTACCGCTACAAATTATCCAGGAATCTGCGCCTGCTTCTTCTTCCGGGAGTTTCGGTGCTGTTTGTTATTGCCTCTCTGGCTGGAGAGTTCTCTTATCAGGTGAATGAAAGGGAAGCCTTTGTAGAACGTCTGCAAAGGACGCAGGATTGTGAAATCTACATCACAGGTTCTTCTGCTCATATGTTATCCAGGGAAATCGCAACTCAAATGAGAGGCAGGGCTGTCAGCTGGGGTATGATACCATTCATTTCAAGAAAATTGACGGCAGCCTGCCCCTTTCCACCAGGAAACGGCTAACGGTTCAAAAGGCTTTCGAAGAGTTCTGGGAAAATGGCGGATTTCCAGAAGTGTCCGGTCTGGAACGGATGCTCAGAATTAAAATTCACCAGGAGTACTGGGGTGCCATGATTTTTCGGGATTTGGTGGAGCGGCACAATATTGCTCATCCCAAAGCAGTTTCAGATCTGGCTCACCGGCTCATTGAGAATGCTGCATCGTTGTATTCAATCAACAACCTGACCGGATATTTAAAGTCTCTTGGACATCGAGTCCCCAAGTCTTCGGTTGCAGATTATCTTAAATGGTTTGAAGATGCCTATATCTTATTTTCAATACAGATTTTTGATGCCTCTGCTGCACGGAGGAATACCAACCCTAAAAAGATTTACTGCATCGACCATGCCCTGGCCGTATCCCTGGGCTCGGGTATGCTGGTAAATTCCGGACATCTACTGGAAAAGCTCGTTTTTACGGCCCTTCGGAGGATTACGCCTGAGATTTATTATTATAAAAGTACCTCAGGACGGGAAACGGACTTCATCGCCCTTCTGCCTGATAAATCCAGAATGCTGGTGCAGGTTTGTGAAGCTCTCATCAGACCGGAAACACTTAAACGGGAAGACTCAGCTCTGGCCCAGGCCATGTCGGAAATGAAGATAAAAAAAGCCTTCATCGTCACCAGGACGGAGGATGAAACAATTTCTGTGGAACCGGGAATTATTGATGTGGTTCCGGCCTGGCGCTTTCTTCTGAGTCTGCCTTCGGTATAATCCTGCTAATCCAGCCCGAAAAGCTCCTTCATCGATGCCAGATTTCTCCCGTTTTTCACATCAAGATCCTTATACATGGCATCGATTCTCTGAGCGTAGAACTCCACCACCTTGTAGCGCACCAGCTTCATGGTGGAGTTCACCAGCTGATCCTCTTCGCTGAAAGCTTTCGGGATTACTTCGAATACCGTGGGCCGCCAGGATGGGGGGATGTTTTTCGCCCCTTCTCCGGCTTTACGCCAGGCCTCAAATTCTTCGGTAAGGGTGTCCAGGGCGGCGGCGGCAGAGGTCACCTTTCTTTTCCCAAAAAGCTTCTTACAGACCGTTTCATCCAGGGTAACCAGGGCGGTTGTGTACTTCTTCATGTCGTTGTAGACCACAATCTGGTTGAACACATTTGTGTGGGCAGCGATGATTTCTTCAATCTCTTCGGGGGGGTACTTCTCCCCGTCGGGGGCAATGAGCAGGGCCTTTTCCCGGCCGATCACCATGAGAAAACCGTCCTCCTCGAAGTAACCCAGATCCCCGGTCCAGAGCCAGCCGCTCCGAAGCACTTCGGCGCTCGCCTCGGGATTCTTGAAGTAACCCTTCATCACGTTATCCCCGCGGATTACAATCTCACCCTTCTCCCCGGGGGCCGCCTCTTCGGTATCCGACTTCATAATCCGGCATTCCAGGCCGGGAATCACCATGCCTGATGTGCCGAACTTGTGCACCGAAGGGCTGTTGGCTGAGATAATAGGCGCCGCTTCTGTGAGGCCGTAGCCCTGGTACACCGGCAGACCCATGGCGGCGTAGAACTCCTGCTGTTTCACCTCCAGAATGGCCCCGCCGCCGAC
>QNBK01000140.1 GCA_003644105.1 Spirochaetota bacterium
AAAGAGACTGGCCAGCCACTTTACCAAGATTCCCAGTGTTCACGGCCGGGGGGATGCCGGCCCCAAACGGGGAGACCATATCTGGCCCGAGGAAAACTTCATTCTCATCATCTACTGCGAGGATAACCAGGCATCGATTATTGAAAATGCCATGGAAGAGATTCGAGAGGGTTTCCCTGACGAAGGAATACGCTGTTTCGTAACCGGCTAGAGTTTGGTCCGGACAGGATTACTGGGCCGCTCCGTTGTGGAGCGGCTTTTTTCGTTAAGATAATTCGACATTTATGTCGATTTTTCTGGCCTTTGTTTACTATACAGAATTCTCCTTTATATCCGGCTTTACTCTAAACCGGTTTTCTGCCGGCTGCAGTCTGAAAAACAGGCACGGCTCTTGCGTTAAATGAATCACCACAAACGCAGGAGTTTGCCATGAAAGAAACACTTACCCGAGCCGTTATCCTCTACAAGGAAACCGGAGAAGGCTGGAGAGATCTGCTGGAGAGAATCAGTCTTATCGTCTATAGATATCCCGGGAAGTGGACCGACTGGGACGAGGATAAATGCAGTGATTTCTTCCTTCAGTTCTTTCCCAAGATTCCAGGTATTGTTAAACGATTTCAGCCCCGGTTCAAGTTCGAGACATTCCTTTCAAACAGCCTTGAGTGGTTTATGAAAACCTTCAACGAGAAGCAGAAAAAATATAAGTATTACGAGAATTGGGTTAATGAACGATCGGAAACCGAAGTCCTGGTAAAATCGGAGCTCAAGCCGGAACTCAAGGAAACTGAAACAGAAAAAAGACTCCTGGAATCCCCGGAGAACTGCCCCTTTAAACTGGAAGAAAGCGGCAGGCTCCAGGATCCGGCTCTCCGCCGGCGTATACTCTATGCTGTACTGCTCCGGGTTGCCGACCTCGACGATCACCGCATTCCCGTAATCGCAACACTGGTGGATGTCGATGAAGAGTGGCTTTATGAGAGAACCCGAAAAGCCAGAAATCTGATTTCAGGGAAAATCGAGCGCAGAGAGAAATTAAGGCATCGGCGTAACGAATACTGGTATCAGTTCGACATCGCCAGAAAACGCCTGGAGACCGTTTGCGATAATGAACGCCGGGGAAAATGGGAGAAGAAAGCTGAAATCTGCAGACATCGTTACATGTCAGCCTCAAGGAATATCAAATCCCTGCACATTACCACTGCCCATAAGGACATCGGCCGCCTTCTGGACACACCGCCTGGAACCGTCTCCTCGGGTCTACATCTATTAAGAAAGAAGTGGCATTCCATGGAGAGCTGGACCAGCGAGGGACAATCCGGCTAGATTCCTGGAATATGGAACTGCTATTAGCCACGGGAAATCCCCATAAAAAAGAAGAACTCAGCCGCATCCTCCACCCCCACAGGGTACTCATACCATCAGATCTGGGCATCAGCTTCGATGCCGATGAAACAGGGACCACCTACCTGGAGAATGCTCTGATAAAAGCCCGGACACTTCGGGATTTATCCGGAGGCAGAACTGTACTGGCCGACGATTCAGGGCTTTCAGTTCCTGCCCTGGGCGGTGCACCGGGAGTGTATTCCGCCCGGTACGGCAGCGATGAATCCGACAGAGAACTGGAAGCCCCCGAGCGGAATCAACTTCTTCTCGCCAACATGGCTGATATCAAAGGCGAAAACCGGGAGGCATTTTTTGTCTGCTGCATGGCTCTGATTCTCGACGACTACCGGGTTTTCACCGCCCAGGAAACCTTCAGCGGTATCATCGCCCTGAAACCCTACGGCGCAGGGGGGTTCGGCTACGACCCGATTTTCCACCTTCCGGAAAGAAACTGCAGTGTCGCCGAGCTGAACGCCGAAGAAAAAGACCGTATTTCCCACCGCGGCCGGGCAGGACTACGCATCAAAGCCGTTCTGGACAGCCTGGAGGTATCACCATGAATGAAGAAATTCTCGATATAGTTGATGATGATGACCGGGTAATCGGCAGGGCTTCCCGGCAGGAAGTTCACGGTAATCCCGCCCTGCTCCACCGGGTTGTTCACGTTCTGGTGTTCGACAGTCAGGGGCGCCTATTCCTTCAGAAGCGGGCGGATGACAGGATTGTGCAGCCTGGGAAGTGGGATACATCCATGGGGGGGCATGTGGATGCCGGAGAGAATTCCGAAGAAGCTGCTCAACGTGAGCTGTCCGAAGAGCTTGGGATTCCCGCCACCGTCCATCTCACCCTCCTTCATAAATACAGGCATGGTAACGATTACGAGTCTGAACTGGTTACCACCTGGATTACCCTCTGGGACGGTGATTTCCACCTTCAGAAGAGTGAGATTTCCGATGGGCGTTTCTGGGATTTGAATGAAATTGACCTCCTGTCGGCCACCCCGGAGAATCCCGGCCCCTTCACCCCGAACTTCCTCGATGAGCTCAGACGATGGCGGGATGCGGGGTCACCATTACCAGAATCAACCACCGGTTAACTTCAATTTCCGGCGACGATTCTTTCATTTCACCAATCCAGATTTCTTGATGTCTATCTTGTTACAATCGATTATCTGTTGTGAAATCCTCAGTTTGCGTTTGCAGTATCTTTTTTGCTTTGATACTATGAAAGGAATAAAAGGAGGAGCTCAATCAGCCAATTTTGAACAAGGATTTCTTCCTGTGGAAGTTCTGGTTGATAATACATGGAGGAAAGAAAACAATGGAGATTCAATCCGGTACAGAATAGATAGTCTCTTTTGATGCGCTTCAATTGATGAGCACCCTGGAACTCATTATCATCGGCGGTGAATGGGGGATTATCCTTCAGCAAGTTGAGTATTATGATGTTAAATAATCAACAGTCACAGTTAAACATCCCTAAAAAAATCAGAGATTCCATCAATGCTAAATTTGATCAAAAAGAGATGTTTCTTAAAGCAGCTGGAAGTGTTCAGGAGTTATACCAGGAGGCAAAGAAGGATACTCAAAAATCCCGAAAAGGTTCCTGGATAAAATATACCCAATCTGACTATAGGAAACCTTCTTTTGCTAATCAGGAAGATGAAGATCCTCACAATCGATTCTGTGCTGTCTATTACCGGGACAACACTCCATTAACCATAATCCGGGGAAAGACATCAGATACAAATATAATTGAGCGTCTCCTGAATACAATTTCTAAAAAAATAATTGAGCAGATACCATTTATCTCTTCACCAAAGAAATCTCTCACTGAAGAGAAGGGGCTTAGCTACGGAATCAGAATTGGATTTATTTTTGCCATATTTCTGACAATCTTCATTATTTTTGATTACACCCTGATTCCCGATCATCCGGAAGCCTTTCTTCAGGGAGCAAATATTATTACTGAAAGTAATGTTAACAGCTATTCTTCAGACTCAAAGATATTCCAGTACAGGAGTGTAACCAGGAGATTAATCGAACATGTTGTTCCTGCTGAATACAGAGATTTACTGTCTTCCATGTATTCCCTTTTCATCTTTTTTGTTTTACCAATTCTGATTTTCGGGTTGTTTTATGAAATCTCGGGGAAGAAGGCCGACCGCCGTAGGATGAAATATTTTCCTGTAGAAGCACTCAATTATCAATATGGATTTGAAGCTGCCAATGCAATTATTGAAGAAAATAATTCAAGAAGAAACGAATCAATCAAGAAAGAAATCTTCTCCCAACTTTCGTTGTATGGAATGAAAATTGATAAAACTGATTTTGAGAAAATACTCTCCAGTATTCTTGATATTGAATAACAGAATAATGCTCATGGATTTCCCGGAATTTCTTATAGCTGCTCATGCTTCTTTACAGGCCGACAGATTGCTGGCTCGTGATAGAGGATACTACAGGGATTATTTTTCTGAATACCGTCCCCGTAGAGGCCTTAAGAGTGATTCTAACCCATTAACCTAAATCTCACAGATTGCGGCCATCTGCTCTCCAGTACGTAATTCTCCGGAAGATCCACCAGATAACGCCCGGCATATTTACCGAAGGACATCTTCATATTGGCCAGTTTCAAAAGTGCTTCGGAATCGGCAAAAATATTATCCTCCGGAACACCGGGGGCTGAATACCGTTCACCCGGCTGATATTCAGGGTAGTCTCTCTCTTCAATCACTTTAAAAGCTCCCTCATGGCTGCAAGATTTTCCAGGATTTTCACCCCCGGACGGCCCCGGGTAAAGGGCTCAAAAAGCAGGCCGGGTTAATCAGACCGGGAAGCCCTTTCTTCTTCACAGCTGCGGGGCCGTCTCCCCGGTGATGAATGAGCTGATTGCCGCCGGGATCGACGCCAGGCATTCCAACAAGAATAACATTGCCCCATTTGAGTATTGGACCCAGGAGTACGGTGAAAAAATTGGAAATTTCGGCGGGATGGATATGAACGTACTCTGCAGTTTTGATGAGAAGCAGATTGAAGAATATGTTGCTGACCTCCTGTCAAGATTAGGGAAGACTCACGGTCTGGCTTTCGGCTCAGGCAACCAGATTACCGACTACACACCCCGGGAAATATTCCTTGCCATGGTGCGGGCATTCAGAGGATGAAATCAGTCCAGTTATCCCGGTTCACCACGGTATAATCAGCTTCCGGATAGGCAGCTGTCCAGGATGCAGGCGGACCTGGGGTTTTATTGCCGAATTTGAACTCATAGCCTCTCAATAAACCGTCTTCTTCCTCGATGTAATCCAATTCCGCACCTGTTCTCAGGCGCCAGAACCACGCATTGGCCCATGAATCCCGCCAGGAGAGAACCTTCCTGCGCTCGGATACCAGAAAGTTTTCCCAAAGGCAGCCCATATCGTTCCGATATTCCGGTTCTGCGAGATTCCCGATTATCATGTTCCTGACACCGACATCATAGAAAAAGATTTTATCCATCTTGGTTACCTCCTTTCGAAGGTTCCTGGAATATCCCCTTAAGCGGAAAACGACGAAAGCCATTTCAAGTACATCGATGTATCGATCAACAGTATCCCGGCTCAATCCAAGTTTCCCGCCTAGTTCTGAGATGGAGACTTCCGATCCGATTTGGAATGAAAGAAGTCTTAACAGATCGTGAATCTTGTCGGTATGCCGGATTCCTCCATATTCGATTACATCCTTATAAAGGTACGAATCAGTCAGTTCCTTCAGAATCTGTCTTTGTTCATTCCGACTGTCAGCTGTCCTTACAGCCGGATACATCCCATGAACAAGATAATCACTTAATTCATTCTTCAGTGCCCGGAGATCCATGGTTTCGGCTAATTCGCCGGCCCCGATGGGGTGGAGGGTGAATGTTCTGTTTCGGCCGGTGAGAGCTTCCTTTGTTCTTGCAGCCAATTCAAATGATGATGATCCGGTTGCCAGTATTCTCAAGGATGGTAGATTGTCGTGGAGGAGTTTAAGAGTAATCCCGATATCAGGGATGCGCTGGGCCTCATCAATGAAGAGGCTGTCATATCCGGCCGTAAGCCGGGATAATTCAACTTTACTTTTTGAGCTCAATTCTCTCCGGTCAGCCGGATCGTCACCTGTCAGACTCAGAACCTTATGGTCGGGTCGGTTGGTGAAGAGCTGCAGAGCTGATGTTGTCTTGCCGGATTGCCGGGGTCCATAGAGGATTAGAACCTTATCACCTGCATCATATGCAGCTGCAAGAGTTCCTGATATCCGCCGGGGAATGAGAGCTCGGTTATTATTCATACTCAGATAATAGACTAAATAACGTACTTACATCAATCACGTTCGACGAAAACGCGTTAATACGTCTAAATAAAACATTTTTCAATTTAGAAGAATACTCAACAATCAGCCCCGGCTGAGGGCAGGATGCCTGGAAATTGAGTAATGGTGAAACAGAAATAGCCCTGACTGTAAAAGGCGGGCAGATGGCTCCGGTGAAATTTTTTGCCGATACCGATAGTCCTGTTGACCCTATTACATCCGCCTCATGGTGAGGTGAGCGGTGAAGACTGGCGTTTCGTTGACGACTCGGCATACGGCGGTGGTTCTCATATCGAATTGGAACTCGAGACAAAGGTTCGTCCGGGCAAAGTGAAGAAGAAACTCGCCCTGCGAAGAGGTCATTCAGCAATCAATATTTCTCATGAGATTGAAGGTTTTGCCGGCCCGATCACTTTGGGGCATCATGTGATTATGCCTGGAGACCGTAACCATTACCTGTCCACTCTGCCGTTAATTACCGGGTTGACCGATACCGCCACCTCTCATGGCTGCCTGTGGTATTCCCTGAAATCACCGGAGATTCTGCCGTCTACGGTTCTCTGGCAGGCGAATCATGGGCGCCACGGGGCCCCCTGAAACGGGCGGAATTCCTGTATTGGTATCGAAGAAGTGCTGGGGCATCTGGCATCGGGGCTGGCGGTTTCCGCTCTGGAGAACGGGCTGACAAAACGGGGCTTGAAAACGTCTATGGAACTGGATGGGGTGACTCCTTTGAAGTTGAAGAACATACAAGGGGTATGCCGAATTCCTGAAGATTTCGATAAGGTGGCCACCCTTTCCTTCCGGCCCGGGAGGATTGTTTTTTACTCGGTTGCCGGAGCAACAGCTGAAGTGAATGTGGACTGGGGGTTTGTTCTGGACTGACCTCGGGAAGTTCAGAGATTCAGAAATTTCCTGATAGCCGATCCCTGATCCAGAATAACATGGGCGATACCGTCGAGTACTCTGATTTCAGCTTCCGGTATAAGGCGGCTTAATCGTTCCGCACTTTTCCAGGTGAATGATAGGAAATTTAATCTGAGGCAGCAATGTCAAAAGTGTACAAATAAGGGGAAAATCCTCTAAATCCGATAACACACACTATATGAATGTATGACGGCCGCTCTATTTTTCCTGCAAGTATGTTATCTTCCGAGAAACATCTTAAAAAAGCGTATAAAGTTCTGAAAGCATCAGCAAGAACCTCAAGAATGTTCTTCCCTCGTTTCTGGGCCGTTGAAATATAACTTCTGACGGTACAGAAATCAACTTTATCCTTTATCTCCAACAGAAGAGCGATCATCTGGGTAGCCCATACTTGTTTCATCAGAAGCATCAGAGCCTCTTTTCTCAGGGGGAACAGATAAGTGTATTCACTGTTTCCTGCTGTGTGAATCCAGTGCAGAGTGCCATTGATGTTAATCCCGGTTTCATCGTTATGAAGAACCTGTGCTCCGATTAATCTTGATTTGAGATTTTCATTGAATCCGGATAGAGATTCGGCACACCGGGTCGTCATGTTGACAAGGAAACCTTCGCTCAAGAAACCCCAAAGAGGTCTTTAAACAATTGGGTTGTCCGCTCCATATTGAGCGGCATGTGTGATCCCTTGAGGGAAAGACGCTTTAATGATGACAATGGGGACATTGTTTTATCTCACCTTGATATTCGGTTGTTTAGGCTTTGACAGGTGGAATGTCAGTCACCTGACGTTTATCAATATTTAAGGCTGGAATATCGGAAAGATTTTCCTGACAGTGTTCACACAAAGCCGCCTCAGATATCACAATTTCA
>QNBK01000141.1 GCA_003644105.1 Spirochaetota bacterium
CCGGGATGAACTTGAAAAGATATCAGAAAAATACGGTCTGGAAATGGATCTGTCCGCTTTGGTGAGTGATATCTCAGTGGGAATGCAGCAGAGGGTTGAAATCCTGAAGCTTCTTTACCGCGGTGCGGACATTATGATATTTGATGAGCCCACAGCAATACTGACACCCCAGGAGATTGAAGAGCTCTACAAGGTTATGAGATCTCTGCGTCAGTTGGGGAAAACCATAATTTTCATCACCCATAAGCTGAAAGAGGTCAAGGATATTTCAGACAGGGTTATTGTTCTTCGGGACGGCAGACTGATTGAAACAATTGATACCGACTCCACCACAATCAGAGAACTTGCCAGAATGATGGTGGGCCGGGAAGTCCTGTTCAGAACGGAAAGACCCAATATAAAAACTGGAAGAGAAATCCTGAGCGTGAACAATATTTCGGCTCTGAATAAAAGGGAGCTGCCGGCATTGAAAGGTTTGAGTCTGAACGTGCATGAAGGTGAAGTTGTCGGGATTGCCGGAGTTGACGGAAACGGGCAGACCGAACTGGTGGAGGTTCTCACCGGACTTAGAAAAATATCGTCGGGAACCATCAAAATCGACGGTATGGACATGGTGAACAAATCCTGCGGGCAGTTTTTGGAAGCAGGTACGGCACACATTCCTGAAGACCGCCTCCTGAGAGGATTGATTCTGGATTTTCCGATATATGAGAACCTTCTTCTGGGTTTTGAAGATAAGGCTCCTTTTGCAAAGGGACTTTTTCTCGATTTCAACAAGGTACGCAGCTGGGCTGAAGAACTGGTGGAGAATTTCAACATCAAAACATCCGGGGTTAGCGTGAATGCCGAAACGCTGTCCGGCGGTAATCAGCAGAAAGCTGTTCTTGCCCGGGAGTTTCAGCGCAACCCAAAGGTTCTGATAGCTTCGCAGCCAACCAGAGGCTTGGATGTCGGAGCTATAGAGTTTGTACATGAAAGGATAATGGATGCGAAAAAGGAACATAAAGCAATCCTGCTTGTTTCCCTTGAACTCAGCGAAATCATGAATCTCAGTGACCGGATACTTGTAATTTATGAAGGTGAAATTGTTGCCGAGTTCAAATACGGAGAGGTTACAGAGACGGAAATCGGACTGATGATGGCTGGTGGTGCAGACAAATGAAAAAAAAATTCTTGTACAGTACTTTCATTGATAATGATTCTGTTTTTGCTTTTGTCAAAGCCATACTTGCAGTTTTCTTTGCGTTTTTTGTTGTTTACTTTATCCTGCTGGCTACGGGCTACAAACCATTACCGGTATTTGCAGCCCTTTTCAAGGGGGCTTTCGGAAGCAGAAGAGGATTCGGTGAAACCCTGTTGTCAACAACACCCCTGCTTCTTGGGGGGCTTGGTTTTGCTGTGGCATACAGATGCGGCCTGTTCAATATCGGTCTTGAGGGGCAGATAACAATGGGAGGAATCGCTGCCGCATTTTTCGGGTTCATTATTCCTGAAATCAATCCTGTAATTCATGTCTCCATCTGTATCATTGCCGGCATCGTTGCCGGGGGAATCTGGGGTTTCATTCCAGGCTATCTCAAAGCGAAATTCGGTGTGCATGAAGTCATCAGTGTCATAATGCTTAATCACATCGCATTTAAAATTGCGGCATACTTGGTTTCGATGCAGGGACCAATGAAGGATAAGCTTGATGATATGCCGGCATCCCCGTTCATCAGTGGCAGTGCGAAGATTATCAGAATAATGGATCGGACCAGACTTCATTGGGGTATTTTCCTTGCTGTCGGTGTGGCTGTTCTCATCTGGCTGCTTCTGTTCCGTATGAGACTGGGCTATAAGATTCGGGCGGTAGGAAGAAATCCTTTTGCGGCAGAAGCCTCAGGCATCAGCATTAAAAAACACATTGTTCTGACCCTGGCCATCAGCGGGGCACTTGGTGGTCTGGCAGGAGCTGTGGAAATCCTCGGAGTTCATTACAGATTATTTGCAGCGTTCTCACCGGGATATGGATTTGATGCTATCGCGGTTGCATTACTGGGGATGGTAAATCCTCTGGGCATCATTGCTTCAGCATTTCTGTTCGGCATACTGAGGAGCGGTTCTGTCTTCATGCAGGCCATGTATGGAGTCAACAAGGATATGGTTTCCGTCATAACAGCCATAATTGTTTTATTCATGGGAATGAGTGTTCCCATCGGAATAATGCTGAAAAACCGGATTAAGAGGAACTCAAATGGAACTGTTGATTAAACTTTTCAGTATCACCGTATTTGCTTCAACTTTACGAATCGCCACACCGGTAATTCTGGCCTCACTCGGCGGATGTATGTCAGAACGTTCCGGTGTCATCAATATCGGGTTGGAAGGAATGATGCTGATGGGGGCCTTCTCGGCAGTTGTAGGTTCCTGGTTTTTCGGAGCCTGGACAGGTCTGCTGCTTGGAGTTCTCACCGGTGGACTGATGGGTTTGCTTCACGCCTTCATGAGCGTCACTCTCAAGGCAAATCAGATTATCAGCGCTACTGCTATCAATATCATGGCTGTCGGGCTTCCCAATATTCTTATTCCGGTAATCTGGGAGAATCATTACGGCATATCTCCGACTGTTCCTGTTATAGCAGATATCAACCTTCCTCTGATTTCATCCATCCCAATAATTGGAGATATCATCGGGCACCAGAATCCCATTGTATATATCGCTCTTCTACTTGTACCGCTGATTTCATTTTTGCTGTTCAAGACCAAGCTTGGTTTACGTATACGTGCTGTAGGTGAGCACCCGCTGGCTGCGGATACACTTGGAATAAATGTTTACAGGATGAGGTATATCGCAGTTACAATCAGCGGTTTACTGGCCGGACTGGGAGGAGCATTTCTATCCATCGCCTATCAGTCCCAGTTTTCATCGGCCATGACGGCAGGCAGGGGGTTTATCGGTCTGGCCGCCATGATTTTCGGCCGATGGTCGCCCAAAGGTGCTCTGCTGGCCTGCCTTCTGTTCGGATTTGCAGATGCTTTCCAGGCTTCCGCTCAATCAGCAGGTGTTCCGATACCGCCTGAGATTATGCTTTCATTTCCCTATGTGCTGACCCTTGTGGCACTTGTGGGCCTGTTCGGGAAAACAGCTTTGAGCCCCGCAGCAAACGGGAAACCCTATTATAAAGGTTAGGTATTAGATGTTTGATATATTGATTTCCGGCTGCACTCTGCTGACAATGAACCGGAAGAATGAAATCCTTGATGATTGTGATATCGGGATTAAAGACGGCCGGATTCAGGCCATCAGGAGAAATCTGAACGCTCAGGCGGAAAAGGTTCTGGACGGCAGAGACAAGTATGTTCTTCCGGGTTTTATCAACACCCATACTCATGCCTATCAGTCCCTGATTGAAGGTGTCGGATATGACATGCATTTCAACCCCTGGAACCTGCGCTATCTGATTCCCATTATTTCAAACATGACCCCGGAACTTGCCGGTATCAGCGGTGAACTGGCAGCCCTGGAAATGATAAAGAGCGGAACAACAGCATTTTCCGATCACTGGTATCTACATACGGACTTTGAGAACATTGAGTCTGTTACTGATTCATTCGAAAATTCCGGTTTGCGGAGTCATATGGTGTTCGGCTTTCTCAACGAAAGCTTTGCCGGCAGAAAGAGTACGGGAAGTGCACAGGATGTTCTTAAAGAGGATTCGGAACTGCTGGATCGAGCAGAGAGATTTGTCAGAAGTCGGCACGGAAGAAACAGGACAACCTGCGGATTGGGGCCGGGGTCTACCGAAGATGTCGGTACCGATCTGTTTCGGAATATCATTAAGTTGGGTCGTAACCTGGATATTTCTCTGGTGACTCACATTGCCGGTTGGGTTGAAATTGTTTCCAGGTCCCTGGAAAAATACCGGTTGAGAGACCTTGAGTATGCTCATTCTCTAGGTTTCACAGGTGAGAAATCAATTGCTATCCACGGAGTCTGGTTATCCGAAGATGAGATTCGGCTGGCCGCTGATACGGGAACAAAAATTGCCCATAATCCGGTAGCCAATATGCATCTGGGATACGGGATCGCATCGGTACCCCGGATGATTAAATCCGGTATAACCGTAGGCCTTGGAACCGATGGTGCGGCCAGCTATACCTATGACATGCTGGAGATCGGGAAAACGGCGGCTATGCTGCAGAAGGTGGATAAAATGGACGCTGAAGCATTGACAGCTGAAAAAGTCCTTCAGATGATGACGATTGACGGGGCGGCTGTCCTCGGACTTGAAAAGGATACCGGATCCATAGAAATCGGCAAGCAGGCTGATCTCATCATGATTGATAATAATTGCTCCAATCTGCTTCCCGGGGGCAGAGCAGTTCCTAAAATTCTTTACAGCGCCCGGGGTAGTGATGTGACAACAACCATAGTGGATGGCCGAATCCTCATGGAGGATCGGGTTGTTCTCTCAATGAATGAGAAGGAAGTCGTCAGGAGGGCCGGGGCAGCTCAGGCGGATCTCTTCCGGAACGGTGGTGCTGAAACAGCGGAACTGTTGAATGCACCATGGCCGGTTAAGGGTGCTTCATGGAGAACTCAGAATGGCTAGATTTCACAGACTGCTGAGGATTGATCTGCAGGCGCAGAGCTCCACCATTGAAGAGATTCCCGTCCACTTTGAGAAATTGTTTCTCGGCGGCAAAGGGCTGGCAACAGCCTATTTTGTCAATGAAGTACCTCAGGGTATCGACCCTCTTGGCCCGGAAAACAAGTTCATTGTTGCTACCGGCCCCCTGAATGGAACCATCTCGCCGGCTTCTTCACGTTTTGAAATAGTCACCAAATCTCCCCTCACCGGGATCTATCTGGACTGTAATTCCGGAGGACATTTCGGCCAGGATCTCAAAGCGGCGGGGTTTGATCTTCTGATACTCGAGAAAAGTTCTGATAAACCTGTTCTGCTTTATATTGATAATGATAAAGTCAGTTTTATCGATGCGTCATTAATCTGGGGGAAAAAGGTCTATGAGACGGAGAAACTTGTCAGGGAGCTGATTGAAGCTCCGGAAATCAGGGTTCTATCTATCGGTCCTGCCGGTGAGAATCTGGTCCGGTTCGCCTCGCTATCCAACGATTTTTCCAGAAATGCCGCAAGAGGGGGCAGCGGGGCTGTGTTGGGGTCTAAAAAGGTAAAAGCTCTGGCTGTCCGTGGATCCTGTGATATACCGGTAGCGGATCTGAAGGCTTTGAGAAAAAGTTCTGAAAAAGCGAAAACGGTGATTTTCAACAATCCCTGGGTGGAAGGTCAGAGAAAATATGGAACAGTACGTTCTGTAGGTATTGTCAATGAGCTGGGTTTTCTTCCGGTTAATAATTTCACCGATGGGGTTGTGCCTTCGGTTGAATCAATCAACGAGATATCATACGAAAAAAGCATCGGTAAAATACTTTCCTGTGGTGAGTGCCCTGTCGCCTGTTCTAAGGGTTACAGTCGGCATGGGGTGCAGATGGAGGGCCCGGAGTTTGAAACAGTCGGACTTTTCGGGCCGAATCTCGGTGTTATGGATCCAGATGAAATCGCCCGGTTCAACCTGTCCTGTAACCAGTATGGGATGGATACCATTACCGCGGGTTCTATGCTGGGCGCTCTGCTTGATACAGAGCTTTTTACGGAAAAGAACGGAAGAAAGGTCGATATCATCGAAGATCTTCTTAAAAAAACCGCAACCAGAACCGGGGTGGGTAATCTTCTGGCGGAAGGTCCTGTTAAAGTCGGTGAACATTTCAAAATAATGGACAAGATGCCGCAGATCAAAGGCCTGGGATTCCCGGCATACGATCCCAGAGTGAGTTACGGAACCTCTCTGGCCTATATGACCGCCGACCGGGGGGCCTGTCACCTTCGTTCGTGGCCGGTGGGAAGGGAGTTCAGCGGTATGTGGGCCGAAGATGATATTGAGGGCAGAGTTGAGTTTGTAAAAAATCAGCAGGATGAAAAGGCGGCGGAGGAAAGTCTGATCGTCTGTCAATTTGTTTACGGGATAGGTCTTCTGGATGAAATCCTTGCTGAACTGCTCAGTGTTTCAACCGGTGAAAACTGGACCCTTGCCGACATGAAAATCGCCGGTGAACGCTGCTGGACGCTTTCAAGAATATTCAGCTGCAGGGAAGGAATCTCCAGAAAAGATGATTACCTGCCCGAAAAATTCTCCAATGAAGGTATCCGGAAAGGGCCTCTTAAAGGGAAACTGATGAGCCGGGAAATCCAGGATATCATGCTGGATAAGTACTATTCTCTGAGGGGTTGGGATGAAAACGGTGTCCCCGGGGAAGAACTGATTAAAAGATTGGGTCTGGAGGAATGGGTTCATGACTAAGTATCTCACTCTGGATACCGATCGCTGTACCGGGTGCAGAATCTGTGAATCCACCTGTTCAATAACTACCGAGGGTGTACTCAATCGGGCTAAAAGTAGAATTCATATATACAGAAAAGATGTTCTGATATTGAATCAATTATTCTGTGATCAATGTGATGAGCATCTCTGTATCGATGTATGCCCCACAGGAGCTATCTCCCTGAAAAACTGTCAGGTGAGGATTGACAGAAATCTCTGTGACGGCTGCGGAAAATGCGCCAGGGTCTGCAACAAAATATTCCTGACTCCCGAGGAGCACTTCGCTCTGATGTGCATTCAGTGCGGGGCCTGTGTGAAAACATGCCCGGAGAATGCTCTTGAGATAAAGGAAAAAGAATGCTTGAAGTAGATTTTCTCGGTTACAGACTTAAAAATCCTCTGATGCTCACCGAGGGCCCTCAGTCCGGTACCGAAGAGCTTTTAAAATCTGCTTCGGAATCTGAGGTCGGTCTGATTTTCACCAAAGGTATACGGCTGGAGGAAGTGAAATCTCCTGTACCCTTCATGAACATCAATAAGGGCAGTCTCTACAATGCTGATTGGTCCTGTATCGGAATTGACAAATGGGAAGTGATTCTAAAGCGGATGGTGATTGATACACCTCTGGTTGTCAGTATTGCAAAAAACTATGTAACTGCAGAGACCGCTGTTCAGATGGCTGAGCGCCTGGTAAAGGCCGGGGCCCGGATTATTTCCTTTGTGGACTACGATGCCGGACAGCTGGTTGAAACCGTCCGGCTGGCAAGGTCCCGGGTGAAGGTTCCCCTCATGGTGAAATTACCCCCTTTTCTGAAGGATCTGGAAGAGAATCTCAAGGGACTGGTGAATGCCGGGGTTGATGCGATTGCCGCAATGGATTCCATCGGCCCGGTTCTCTCGATCGACATAGGCACTGGTGCACCCCTTCTGGGCAGCAGCGATGGAAGTGGTTATTTATCAGGTAAGTATATTCTTCCAGTCACTTTGAAATACATCTATGATATCTCCGGTTTTGTCGATGTTCCGGTTGTCGGGGTGGGTGGTGTTACCAATACAGAATCCGCGCTGCAGATGATTATGGCCGGAGCCACCGGTGTGGGAATGGTAACCTCC
>QNBK01000142.1 GCA_003644105.1 Spirochaetota bacterium
ATATTCCCTCTATGTTCATAATCTTAGCTGTCTATCGTGACAACCGGTATATTTTTTATTATGATTCTGTATAATGCTCAGGATATTCAATTTATGACTGACGATTTAAGTGCGCTGCTGAATGATAATGAAAAACTCAAACCGCCTCATGATGAAGGTACGCTGAAAGTATTGATTGTCGATGATGAGCCTACCGTTCATGCTATTACCGCACTTGTCCTGAAAGATTTCCAGTACCGGGGTTACCGTCTTGAACTCATGAGTGCGTATTCTGCGGCTGAAGCCCGGGAAATACTGGCCTTTCATGGTCCATTTGCCCTTATTCTCCTTGATGTCATTATGGAAACCGATGATGCCGGCCTCACTCTGGCCCGGTATATCCGGGAAGAGCTTAAAGATTCCATGGTAAGAATTATCCTCCGCACCGGCCAGCCGGGAATGGTTCCTCAGCGGCAGGTGATGCGGGACTATGAGATTGACGACTACAAGGAAAAAGCTGAATTAACCAGCGAACGCTTCGATGCAACAGTTACCGCTTCTATCAGAACCTATCTGGGTTTCAGGAAGCTTGAGCAGAGCAGACAAGGGCTTATTCGCATACTGGGTGCAATCAGGGATGTTGAGAGCAGCGGATTGGATGAAGATCTCTCATCCCGTATACTGGATCAGATTGAATCGGTAATGAACCGGGAGAGTAATTCCGGTATGGGGTCTATTCTCGTTGCCGATGAAGAAGATGGTGAGCGAATCCTTTCCGGCCGGGGTATTCATAAGGAGCTCACAGATTGCAATCTTGGGAAGCTGAACAACCCGAAAATCATTGAAATGATTCGTAAGACTCTCAAATCCGGTAAAACTGTTCACGATGGACGTTACCTTATGACAACCCTCCATTCGAAAAAAGGGGAACGTTACCTGGCATACTTTGAAGATGTTACAGATTTCGGGGATATGGAACGATACCTGGTTGAGCTGTATGCATCCCACGTCAACGTTTCCCTGGATAACATGCTCCTCAATCGGTAACTGATCAGCACCCAGAGAGAAATCATTGCAACTCTGGGGGAGGTGATAGATACAAAGTCCGGAGAAACCGGGAAACATGTCCAGAGGGGGGGAGAACTGGCCAGACTTCCGGCAGAGAATACCCCAAAGGTCTCTCCGGTGAAAGCATTTCTATTGAAGCCCGTATATGTTCGGTGGCAGATGTACTTGATGCCCTCAGATCCAAGAGGATTTACAAGGATGGGATCCCCCTGGATGTTGCCATGGAAATTATAATGCAGGGCCGGGGAACACAGTTCGATCCCGAACTTGTCGACATCCTGTTTGCCGGCAAAAAGGATGTTATAGAGATTTACAGGTCGTTTGATAGTTAACCATTTAACGGTTATTCGGTATCCAACTCGTTATCTTCCCATTCACTTTCTTTTTTAAGATCGATATGAAGCAGTTTCGGCCCCCCCCTCCGTATACCGATCAGTCCCAGAGGGGCGGTAAAGATAATCGCCACAACGGCGTATGCCAGTATCAGCTCTCCACCCTCGATACCGGCCTGAAGGGGCACCGCCCCGAGAGCTGCCTGAACTGTTGCCTTAGGAAGGTATGCGATGATTGAGAACATTTTTTCTTTCCAATTCAGCCCGGATCCCGCAGTTGCCAGTAAAACCCCCAGAGAGCGGGCAATCAGTCCGCCTGTTATGAGCAGAAGTGCCGTAGGACCGGCTTTGAGAGCCACATTCAACTGGACTGACATCCCGATCAGTACAAATAAAACAATTTCACTGAAAACCCAGAGTTTCCCCAGTTTTCGGGAAAGTTCAGCAGCCACCCGTTCCGCTTTTGCCAGCAGTACAAACCCGATGGTCATAATACCCAGCAGAGCTGCGGTATTCATCAAGTCACCTACCTGAACCAGAAGAACACTGATTCCCAAAAGCAGCAGGACCTTTTCCGTAGCCCTGATTTTCTCGTAATAACGCTGAAAGAACCAAACCAGAGCCAATCCCAGAATAACTCCCGGAAGAATCCCCAGCAGCAAAGACCATGGAACCATTAAAAGAGTTCTCGTCAGACTGAGGTTTTCCCCTTTAGCAAGGCCGAGGAACATCGTGAACATGGTGATGACAGTCACATTATCAAGACTTGCACCTGCCAGCATCATCGTCGGGACATCTTTATCCTTCCCGTAACCATCCTCTTTCAGGGTAAGCATTGACGGTACTACAGCCGCCGGGGATACAGCGGACAATAAAGTGGCGGCAAGAGCTGCAATACTCCAGTTAAAACCCAGAAGAAAGTGAAACAACAAAGTAAGTGCCGAGGCCTCAAACATGGCCGGTAGAAATGCCATTCTCACTGCCACAGCACCAACCTTCTTCAAGGAGGACAGCTTGATACCCAAGCCGGCCCGAAGCAGTATCACAATAAGGGCCAGGGACTTGAGAAAGGGGGCCAGATTCCAGAGTTCAGGAGGAATTGAATCCCGCCAGATAGTACCGATAAAAACACCCCAGAAAGTCATGCCGAGAACTCCCGGCAGACCGATACGGGACGCCAGGCGGCCAAACAGCCATCCGCCGACAAGAATAAGCACAATAATGAGTTGAAGAGTCATGCTGTATCGCCTTTCTTCTGAGTTATTTTTAGTATTGTACCCTTCCTCTCCCTCTTATGGTACTCTGCTGTAGAATGAAATACACCGTACGTAGCGCCGTTCCCGGTGATACAGCAGCCGTTAATAGAATCTGCTTTCTCACTCTCGATAATAATGATGAACGCTATCGGGAGATTGCCGGGCTGCACTGGGCCATACCCTATCTCCGTTACGAATTGGAGCACTGTTTTGTTGCTGTGAATGAAGATAATGAACCTGTAGGATACATCCTTTCATCTCCTGATACGAATTACTTCAGAAAACAGTTCCGCCATAGAATGAAAAAAGAGATTGTCCGGGCTTTCCGGAAGAAACGGAAAGAATTCTCCATTGGTCTCTATTTCCGCGAATATTTTGAATCCACCCGGTATGTGGATACCCTGCCCCGGGCTCTTGAAAAAGAATACCCTGCCCACCTTCACATCAACATACTCCCCGGCTTTCAAGGACAGGGACTCGGTGTAATGCTGATGGATGTCTTGAAAAAACATCTGATTGAGATTGGATGTCCCGGTATACATCTGGGAGTCGGCAGGGAAAACACCGGGGCAATCCGGTTTTACGAAAAAACCGGCTTCAAACTGCTGAAAAAACATCCATTCAGGATATTTTACTACGGTATCAAGCTGAAAAGTACCGAATAAGGCTTCTTTTCCACCCCAAGCTGAATCGTTTAAAGCTTTTACATCGTCAAGTAGGATATGAAGACTCTTGTACACGAACGAATATCCGACCTTCTTCCCAAAGACCGCCCCCGGGAACGTCTGGCATCCAGAGGTGTTTATGCCCTGTCTGATATTGAACTCTTATCTCTGATGCTCGGTTCCGGCAGCGGCAGAAAAGGAGTGGTAAAACTGGCCTCAGACCTGCTCACGACTCTTGACGGCTCCGGCGATATACCGGATGCCGGTGAGCTTATGGCTATTGACGGCATCGGCCCGGCCAGAGCCGCACTTGTGGCTGCATCACTGGAATTCGCCCGCCGCAGGCTCAGACCGGCCAGACGGAAAATCAGCGAACCGGCTGATGTAATGCCCCTGGTTACCCACTGGGCCGACCGGCCTCAGGAACACTTTCTGGTGTTAAGCCTCAACGGTGCCCATGAGGTTTTACGGCTCAGGGTAATCAGTCAGGGGATACTGGACCGCACCATCGTTCATCCCAGGGAGGTATTTGTCGATCCGCTTTCCGACCGGGCCGCCGCCATCGTCTGTGCCCATAATCATCCCTCAGGGAATACCGATCCCAGCCCGGAAGACAGGGAGCTTACCCGAAGGCTCAAAGACTCGGGTGAGCTCCTGGGCATACCCCTGCTGGACCATGTGATATTCACCCAGAACGGGTATTACAGTTTTCTGGAAAAGGGGATGATTTGAGCGACAACCGGGGTATCAGTATCAATTTGTTAATTACCAGGATGTATGACTCCCCTGCTACTTCAAAAAAAACCTCAATGAGGAATTTCAGCTCTATGAAAAACATGGCGTAAAGGAATACTGGATTGTAGACCCGGAGAACAGATTTTTTCGTGTTTTTCACCTACTCGGGAAATACGATGAGGGAACCCTTGTTCCGCCTGCTGACTGGAAGGAAGATATTAATACTATCGCAGAGCCTGACGTTCTAAAGGGGTTTCAGGTTAATGTTAAAGAGTTATTCAGTACTGTGGGGTAATACCAAACAGACAATCTGAAGCCACTATCAGCTGCCAGGTACAACTACTTACGGAAAATCGACTAATACACGAATATTTATGATAAAATCTGAATAATTATTGATTTTAACACCGGGGAGGTGTGTAATTTCTACATCAAATCGCATGCTTCAGATAATTCTCCTTACCCTCCTGTCGGCTTTGATACTGACTGGAGTTCTCAGTGATGGTATTACAGAGACTATACAGGGAGTTGTGGAATTACAGATTCATCCAGCCAGACTGATAAATGACTTTATTGATATCGCCGGAATCGGAGCCGCCTTTGTTAATGCGGCTCTGGTGGGATTAACCGGGCTTCTACTTATAAAATTCTCAGGGATTGGGCTTTCAGGTCCTACATTTGCCGCCGTACTTACCATGACAGGATTCGGGCTTTTCGGAAAAACACCCCTGAACATTCTGCCAATTATTGCCGGGGTTTATCTTTCCGCCCGACTGGTCGGGAAACGGATGAAGGACTATCTGATTATAGCCCTCTTCGGAACCGCCCTGGGGCCTCTTGTGAGCGCCCTGGCCTGGGAGTTCGGTCTGCCGCTGCTCCCTGCCTTTCTTGCAGGAATGGCCGGCGGTGTTATTACCGGCTTCTTTCTTCCTTCCATTGCGGTATCCATGCTGCACCTGCACCAGGGATATAACCTGTACAATATGGGACTCTCATGTGGGTTTTTCGGGCTGTTCGCTGCAGCAGTAATCAGAGGGTTCAGCCAATTCAGTACAGTACCGAGCCATTGGTTTGTGGAATCATCTCTACTTCTTGAACTTTTTGTTCCTGTTTTTTCCGTATTGCTAATCTCTGCAGGACTGATTATAGGAGGGAAGCAGGCTCTTAGAGACCTGAAAGAGATTCAATCAATTCCAGGTCGTCTCCCTTCGGATTTTGTTGATATGGCGTCGATATCCGGAAGTTTAATCAACATCGGCCTGATTGGACTCTTTGGTTCCGCGTATATTTTTATTATCGGGGCATCCTTTAATGGTCCTGTAATCGGCGGACTGTTCACTATAATGGGCTTTGCCGCATTCGGAACCCATCTGAAAAATTCCTGGCCTGTGGTTGCGGGAGTTATCACCGCGACATTACTGACAGGAAATCCATTAAACTCCCCTGGCCCCATACTGGCAGTAATATTCTCTACCACCCTGGCGCCTATTTCCGGTGAATTCGGAATATTTGTAGGATTCACTGCCGGTTTTATCCACCTTCTCATGGTGATGCAGACCGGCAGCTGGCATGGTGGTATGAACCTGTACAATAATGGATTTGCAGGCGGCCTGACAGCCGCATTGATTGTATCTGTTATCCAGTGGTATAAATCGAACAAACCGGAGATGTAGATGAAACGAAAAGATTTAATACTTAAACTAATTGGAGAAATGTCCAGTTATATTCTGGATGAAAACCCCATGAAAATGGTGATATCTCTGCATCAGGAAGAGGATGGACTGCATCTGGCTATTATTGATGACGCCAAGCATAGTGATGCAGACCTGGAAAAGCTGGATAAAACTCTCAACAGCCGTAAACGGCCGGAACTGGCCGCCTACTACGGTGCCATGACAGGCCACGATCTCCTCGGTTCTTCCCGTCTGGATTTACTGGGCTGGCAAATAAAACACTCAGACATAGTCCGTATGGGGGAAGGGGTAAAGATAGACCTCTGGCTGGGGGGAGACCGGTTTGACAGCCGGCAGTTCAATATTCCGGATAAGGGTGAATAGAGAGAATTTATCTGAACTGAACAAAAAAGGCCGCCCTAAATGAGCGGCCTGATAAATACTACACTGATATAACGCGTTATTTCAGAATTACTTTGAGAGTATAAGGATGAGTAAGTGGTGCACCTGAAATTGTGACATCAGCACCATCCTGATTAGCTGGAAGGGTACCACCCCATGTAGGTGAACCCACACCACCACCTAAATTTAAATAATCTGGAATTGATTGTACACTAGCTACTACACCTGTATTAAATGTGAGTATAAAATCGTCTCCTCCTGGATTACGATCAATATCCAAAATTATCGTATCCTCAGCAAAGGTGGAAGTATATCCATCAGGAGTAAAAAAATCCTCAAAACTTACAGTATTAATTGTAAAAGCATTAATTCCCGGACCGACATCTATTTCAATATCATTGAAACCCTCTTTTATCTCCCTTTTCTTGATTGCCAGGCCAACATTGACATCATCACCTGTATCTGTCGTTCCCTGATCATCAAGAAGAACAATACCAAAGATATAATCACCCACCGGCAGATTTGCAATGTACACATTACCATTTTCAAATTCCTGATACGCCTTGTCTGAAAAACTATTCAGGGAATATACCTTATTTTCTTTTAAGACAACAACATAACCTGAATTAGCCGAGCCTGAAATATATCTACCGCTCCCCGAGGCCAATTGAGGAACACTGATTCGGACATTGTAATCCCCGCCGATCACACCGGAACAGGCACTGAACAAAAGCATGATTACGGCTGCAGCAAGAATTCCAACAACCGTTTTTCTTATATTTAATCTTTTCATTTTCTCACCTTCCTTACTTAAGAGTTATTCGAGCATAACCACTTTTTACTGTTGAGGTACGGCCTCCGGAACCGCTGCCGTCCCCGGGCATGGAACCTGCCGATGGAGATACACCCCAGCGCACACCAACCAGATCAATAGGATCCATAGGTCTGAGCCCTTCGGGAGCCCAGGACCAGGTTCCTCCCGGGGAGAGTATTACAGCCTGTCCAACGGACAAAGCCACCAATCCTTCTACAGTCTGAAGCTTATCGGCGCTCAGGAAAAAATCAGTACCGCGAACGGCGGCGGTGGCAACCGGGGTGCTTACCCGGAAATCAATAGAACGTCTGGTACTCCGGGTAACCGGTGGACGGGTGGCCCGGACACGACCGGATCGCAGGGAAACGGCGGTACTGGCGGTTTCACCATTCTGGGTGAGGCTGTCGATGCTCACCCGGGTGAGGGGCTGAAGGTTCAGCTCCATCCCGCCGGCTGAGAGTTTG
>QNBK01000143.1 GCA_003644105.1 Spirochaetota bacterium
CACAACCGAGATCGCCCGTCAAAGCTATACGTCTATCGCTGACGTCCTGAGTAATCCTCAGAGCGCCTTGCGTCAGCAGGATTTCCTGACAACACCGTTCGGTAAGGTCCTCCAGGGTATTGCCCTGGGTGCAGATGTTCGTTCCAGCCTTGACGATTTCCAGAAGGAAATCGACTCGGGCAAGTTCGAATAAGCTTTCAGCCTCCTTCCGGATCCTCATTCGGGAGGAGGTCATTTAAAAAGAAAAAGACTGATATAATTACGTATTGATCAGGGAAGGATTCGCTTCATGAAGAGTTTAGAACGGCATAATTGGAGAGGCTACGCTTTCATACTCCCACTTATGATTATTCTAGGTATTTTTGTTATCTACAGTTTTATTCTCATGGTGCAGGGTAGTTTTTTCAAGACGGATCTGATGTTCAATCGCAGCGATTTTGTAGGCTTTAAGTACTATAAGATTGCAATGACAGATCCATACTTCTTCAAGGCGATTCTCAATACGATGGTATTCGCCTCATCGTCAGTCCTCTTCGGGATCAGCCTGGGGTTCCTGTTCTCGGTTTTTCTGGCCTTCAGTCTCTCCGGCAGCAATTTCTACCGGACTCTTTTCTTTGTACCGACACTTCTGCCGAATGCTCTGATAGCGGTTATTTTCGGGGGAATGCTGAGATTCCGTTTCGGGGCCTTGAATGAGTTTCTGGGAATCCTCGGTATCGAACCGATCAGATGGCTCTCAGATCCGACTCTGGCTTACCTGTCTATTCTGTCGATTTCCCTGTATATGATCGGTATTCCGATGATGTACTATCAGGCGGAACTGGCCACTCTGGATAAGTCCTTGTTTGAATCAGCGCAGATAGACGGTGCCGGTTTTTGGAAAATCACTTCCAGAATCGTCTTTCCGATGGTGATTCATTCTCATAAAACTATTGTGATGACCTTGCTGTTAACCGCCTTTCGGGCTTTTGAGCGGGTTTACCTCTTAACTGCAGGCGGTCCGGCAAGGGCTACTGAAATTACCGGAACCTATATCTTCACCTTCTTTGCTGAAGGAGGAGGCAGAAATATAGGCTATGTAAATACTATTTCAACTATTACTCTCGTACTTGCATTTATCTTATCAGCCCTCATCCTCACCGTGTTCAATACTGATTTCCGAAAGAACCGAAAGGTGGTGGTGAAATGAAGAACGATATGTTCAGGGTCAGCCGTCCCGAAAAATCTATAATGGTTGTGATACTTTTTGCAACAGCGCTCCTCTGGCTATTTCCGGCCTATTCGGCGATCAAGCAGTCTCTCCTGTTCAATGGATTCGGGAATTATGTCAGTGTGTTCACCACAAAAATTGCCGGTGTCACGGTATTGAAAACCCTTATCAACAGTTTCATTATTGCGTTTATTCATAGTGTCATCGTTGTTTCGACTGCGGCGATATCCGGGTTTGCTTTTTCCAAGATGCATTTTTTTGGAAAGCGCTTCCTCTATGTTCTTGTTATCTCGTTCATGAGTGTGCCGGTCACTGTACTGATTGCTCCATTGTTCTTTACACTTACCAAGGTGGGTATGATTAACACCCGGGCTGCAGTATTTCTGCCCGAAGCGGCGCTTACTCTGCCGTTTTCGGTTCTTATGATGCGGAATTTCTATGACAGCCTGCCAACAGAACTTATGGAATCGGCGTATATTGATGGAGCTGGAGATTTTCGTATTTTTTCGAAGATTTACCTGCCATTATCCAGCCCTGCGGTTCTGAATCTATCAGTATTGGCTTTCATGTGGTCTTTCAAAGATTATCTGACTCCGGCACTGTTCACATCGAATCCCAGAATAATGACAGCGACGCTGGCGGTAAGCCGGTTCAAAGACTCGCTCGGTGGAACACCGGATAACCTCGGGCGCTATTATGCGTCAATGGTGATAATCGCTTTCCCCATTATTGTATTATTCTCATTCTTCCAGAGATATATGCGCTCGGGTTTGACAGCCGGCGCAGTAAAAGGCTGAGATTTATGGGAAATCCGACGATCTACGATGTGGCCGCACTCGCCGGTGTTTCACCTGGAACTGTCTCCCGTTATATGAACGGATACGAACTTCGGGAATACAATCGAGTGAAAGTGGCCAAAGCTATTGAAGATCTGGGATTTGAAGAAAATCTGATAGCCAAAGGACTGAAATCCAATCGGTCTATGGCAATTGCCGTCCTTCTGCCGGAGCTTCGGGGATTGTTTTCGTTTGATATCCTCAAAAACCTTGAGATGGTTCTTGAAGAAAAAGATTATACGATGATGATCAGCGATTATGAAAGCGACTCGGTGCGACTGGCTCAGCGTCTCGATCATTTCAGGCGCCGTTCCATTGATGGGTTGATCCTATTTCCCCTTGCAAACGGTGATTCCTGCCTGAACAGCTTGGAAGAATACAGAGACGCCGGGATTCCCGTTGTCAGTATGTCCGATCGAATTCGAGGGTTCAGCTGTGACTATATTCATGGGGGGAATCGGTTTGTTTCTTTTCAGGCGGTGGATCATCTTCTCTCCAGGGGACATCGGAATATCCGTATTGTTACAGGCCGGCGGGAAACCGGTGTAACTGAAGAACGTATGGAAGGTTGCCGAGAAGCCTTTCTGAAACATGGTCTTTCGGCAGGTGATATGCATATCATCTGGACCGACTACACGATGGAAGATGCTTTGTCCAAGATAGGTGAATCGTTGGCTTCTGATCCACCAACAGCGCTCTATTGCACCAGCTACTATATTACCATGGGTGCTGTTCTGGCGGTGAATGGATCGAAGTACCAACTCGGGACAGATGTTTCACTTATCGGTCACGACTATTTCGCTGGTACTGAAATAGTCTCACCGGCTCTGACAACAGTGGAACATGATCTCGAATCCCTCGGCAGGGAGGCAGGACTTCTTATGATGGATCGTATAGGAAATGGCATTCCTGATGAATATCTGGAAATAGAAATACCAATGAAACTGAATATCCGTGAGTCGGTCAGGGCTTTGACATGAAGCAGCCGAATATCATTCTTCTGTTTGCCGACGACCAGAGATTTGATACCATTCAATCTCTGGGCAACCGGCGCGTGCATACTCCGAACATTGATTCACTCGTAAAACAAGGTACCGCCTTCACTAATGCCCACATTCCCGGTAGTACCTGCGGTGCAGTCTGTATGCCCAGCCGGGCAATGCTCCATACCGGACGTTCTCTTTACCATTTACAGGAAGAAGGACAGGAAATCCCCGAAGATCATACCCTTATGGGAGAGTATTTACAGGAGCAGGGATATGATTGTTATGGCATAGGGAAATGGCATAACGGGTCTTCGTCCTACGGCCGGAGCTTCTCCGGCGGGGATGAAATATTCTTCGGAGGAATGTGGGACCATTGGAATGTCCCGGCAAACCATTTTGACCCAAGCGGTGAGTACTCTGCCTCTGTTCCCTACATCAGTGACGCCTTCCACAGTCGGAGTGTAGACTTGATGCAATCCGACCACATCAGTCCGGGAAAACATTCCACTGATCTTTTTACCGATGCTGCCGTAAACTGGCTATCCGGGTTGAATCGGGATTCAGGGGACTCCAAACCGTTTTTCCTGAACGTCGCGTTTATGGCGCCGCACGATCCTCGTTCCATGCCGCAGAAATATCAGGATATGTTCAATCCCGAGGATATACCGATACCTGAGAATTTCATGGCAGAACATCCTTTTGATTTTGGTATTCGAAATGTCCGGGATGAAATTCTGGCAGCGTATCCGAGGACAGAATCCGAGGTGCGCAAACATATCGCCGAATATTACGCCATGATCGCACATCTTGATGATGGTATCGGAAAAATTCTCAATGCTGTTGAGGATATCGGGGTCCGGGAAAATACCATTGTTATTTTTGCAGGTGATAATGGACTGGCTCTCGGGCAGCATGGTCTTTTCGGCAAGCAGAACGCCTACGAACATAGCGTTCGCGTACCTCTGATTTTCTCCGGTCCCGGCATTCCCAAAGGGGTCAGGAGAAACCAACCCTGTTATCTGTTCGATATATTCCCGACTCTGGTAGACCTCCTGGAAGGTAAACGGCCGGAGTCCGTTGAAGGATTGAGTCTGAAACCTGTCATCGACGGAGATGTGGATGTAAAGCACCGGGAGTCGCTTTATTTTGCCTACGAAGACAAGCTTCGTGCTGTGAAGAAAGATGGATACAAACTCATCGAATACGCAGGTGAAGAATCACGGAATACTCAGCTATTCGATCTGGGCATAGACCCGGCGGAAATCACAGATCTCTCATCAACCTTACCTGACGTTGTTGTCACATTGAGAGTAGAACTATTCCGTCTCAGAGATGAGTGGGATGATCTCTCGCATCCCACCGGTAAACGATTCTGGGATTTTTATAACGGCTAGCGACTCTATGATGAATGCCGCTCTGTATGGTGATTTTCCGTAAAAAAACACTACTTCTCTTGATACCTACATTTTTAGGGCCTTGGAATTCCAGTGATTTAGGTGGCGAAAATGAGTTATCAAAGCTAATCCCGGGAAAAACTTCTTCTGGGTATCAGCGCGTTGATCAATATCGTCTTCGTCTGTCTTCTCTACGGTTTTACCCACCGGCTGTTCCCCGGGTTTCACGCAGTTGACCTGAGGGTTGTTCGGCGGTAAAATGCCTAATACGTTGCAAATATAATCAGTTAATTTGCAGCGGACTGTATGAAAACGAGGTATAAGTGTATTATTCAAGATACCTTGAGGCAAGGATTACAGCACCTGAGTCCGGGAATAAAATACAACTGATAGTTGGTCCGAGACAATCGGGTAAATCTACTTTGCTGAAACATTGTCTGCCTTCAGGATGTCTAACAATCAACCTTCAGGACAGGCGAGAACGGATAAAGTATGAACGTAACCCGAAGGCCTTTTTACAGGAACTTGAAGCTTTAAGTGTAAAGACGGTTGTTGTTATCGATGAAATACAGAAAGTTCCGGCTTTATTTGATGACATACAATATTTTTTTGATAAAAACAGAGAACAATTCAACTTTTATCTGACGGGAAGCTCTACCAGGCAACTGAAGACTCTTTCTGCAAATCTATTACCCGGACGAACTCATCTCTTTCGACTTTCTCCGGTATTGCAGGTTGAGCAGCGGGAGGCCGTGATATTGCCCATATCATTGGGGGAAGGCAGAAGATTTCCTATTCGGCCACTGGAAGAGGTTCTGCTTTATGGGAACCTGCCCGGCTTGTACAGTGAGGAAAAAGAATCCTGGGTAGATACCATTTCATCATATACCGAATTGTATATTGAGAATGAGATAAGAAACGAAAATACAGTTGCCAATATAAGTAGTTTTCTGATGTTTCTGAAGCTTGCTGCTCTGGAATCCGGGCAGGTGGTAAATTATTCAAAACTTGCAGGTTCTGTCGGTATTTCGGTAAACACTGTTAAGAATTATTACCGTATTCTGGAAGATACATATATCGGTTTCAGAATCTCCTCATTCGGACGCAGCCGCAGGAAGGTTATCTCAGCTCCCAGATTTCTTATCTGCGATCTTGGAATGCGGAATTCTCTCTCTGAGTTACCTTTGAACAGCAGCCTTATAAAACTGGATGCCGGACACCTTTTTGAACAGTTTGTGTTGATTGAACTGTTTTACCGCTGCCAGTACCTCGGGAAAACGTATAAGCTTTCAACCTGGAGAACATCCACCGGAGCTGAGGTGGATGCTGTTATTGAAACACCGGAAGAAGTAATACCGGTTGAAATAAAATGGACGGATTCTCCTCAGATGAAGGATATTCGTCATTTGGAAAGATTTCTGGAATTACATCCGGCTTTAAGTCGGCGAGGATATCTGGTGTGCCGCGTGGATAAACAGAGGAAGCTTTCCGAACGGATCCTGGCAATACCCTGGGACCAATTCTGAGTAGAGAATTAATATACCCTTTATAATTCAGCCGGATATTCCCCGGCTGTCCCATAGTTGTAGATTTAAAGCATCCTGACATGGCAAGGTTGTTTTCTGCTACTATGGAATCATGATACCTACAAGAGAAGAAGCACTGATACTGTTTAAGAAGTACAACGAGGGGGAGAGCCTTTACCGGCATGCCCTGGCGGTGGAAGCCGTGATGAGGCATTTTGCTGTTAAATACGGTGAAGACCCTGAGAAATGGGGCCTCATCGGCCTGATTCACGATCTGGACTGGGAAAAGTGGCCGGATGAGCACTGTATTAAAACTGAAGAAATACTGAAGAAAGAAGGCTGGCCCGAGGATTGGATTCGGGCTGTAGTTTCCCATGGCTGGGGTCTGGTTACCGAGGTTGAGCCGGAACTCACCATGGAAAAAGTCCTTTATACCATCGATGAGCTCACCGGTCTGATAACCGCCACAGCTTTGATGCGTCCTTCAAAGAGTCTGATGGACCTGGGGGCCAAATCGGTGAAGAAGAAGTGGAAGGATAAAAGATTTTCCGCCGGGGTGAATCGTGAATTGATAGACCAGGGCGCGGCCATGCTGGGAATCGAGCGTACCGAACTTATTGATGAAACAATTGCCGGGATGCGGACTGCTGCGGCGGAGCTTGGACTGGGCTAGGCCTCTATCGGTTTACCGGGTCTTCCAGGTCCCAAGTATTTCTCCCCACCACACCTGATGAAGATCGCCTTCTTTGTAGTACCGGGAGCGGATTTCATCATCCATTTCGGCATCCAGAACGTGGTTGGAATTAACCCTTCGGCATTCGTAGTGGATGGGGCATTCGGCTACATAGGGTGTGTCGATGATGATGCCGTCTCCCTTTGTAATACCGGCGCCTTTGTACTTATCCCCGTCCCGTCCGGAATTGGTACCGCACCAGGCTACGGCTTTGGCCATCTTTTTATCACCGGCTGCCGGAACACTCACCGAAAAATCTCCGTTTTCCCGAAGCAGCCCGAAGGAATACCGGGAGGGGCGTACCAGCACGGTGAAGATGGGTTTACCCCATACAACCCCCAGGGTGGCCCATCCGATGGTGATGGGATTCCCCTCTTTCCCGCAGGTGAGGAGCAGTCCGGGGTTTCTGAGCCGGGTTAGAAGTTCCGGAATAGTTTCAAATGGATCGATTGATATTCTGGCCATGGAAGAATCCTTTGTCGTTATTATCTCTTTGCCATTGTACCTTATCCGGGACTATGGGCTAGACTATTTCCTGTGGATTTTCAGGATTATTACTCTCCGTGCAATCTCTGTTCCCATAACTGCGGGGTGAACCGTCTGACCGGGCAACGGGGGCTCTGTGGGGAAACCGGTGAGCTGCGGCTGGCCAAAGCCGGTCTTCATTTCGGGGAAGAGCCGCCTCTTACCGGCAGCGGGGG
>QNBK01000144.1 GCA_003644105.1 Spirochaetota bacterium
CCAGCCTTCCCGGATATAGGATATTCACTCCAAGAAAGGCCGCTTTGTCAGCTTCTTCGGATTCAAAGTTTTTATCAACACACAGAATGACAGCTGATTCATCTCTGTTTCTGGTATCTCTTATCTGTTTAACCAGAATTTTCCAATGCCTTGGGTAATCGATTGCACTGCAGACAAGAACATCAGGTGCAATTTCATCCAGGTTATCCATGGTTTTCAGTGGGTGTGTGTACTGGATTACGGCATAACCCAATTTGCCGAAGTAGGAATTGAATCTGGATTTTAAAGATTTATCATCAGCAAGTATCAGAATAATCATACTAAAATCATCTCCTTCGTATTGCGGTATCATAGCGGGAAACCTGCCACCGACCACCGGGGACAGCTGGTTTCAGTAATCGGAAGGTATATTCAGAGGTTTCATCAAGAGGTCCTTTTGCCGTTTGATGTGTAATAGTATTTTCAACTATTACCGAGGCTTCCGTTTCTGTGTAACTCACCCGGGTTATCTTCCAATCAAAAATATCTTTCAGTGGTTTATCACCATCCTCAAGACGACCTGATATCAACTTGTTCCGGTAATCCTCAAGGGCTCTATCATGTTCACCGGCACTCATATCCTTCCATTTGTCCTGATATTCCTGCTGATTTCTGATGAGGTAGGAGATATCAAGATACCTGAGGGCCATTTCCCAATCCCCCCTCTGAACCGCGTTCAGCAATTCTGTTATCACTTCTGGAGGATTAAGGTTAACCTGCCCGTAACTGACAGGATCCATGTCATTTTCGGAGAGGGCTTCAACCCGTCTTATCTGCCAATAGCCTTCGGGATTGTGAAGATAAAACCGCAACTCTCTGGAAAAACTCTCGCCATAAGGATTGTAGTCTGCTTTTATACGAACACTGGCTTCATGAGAATAAACTTGAGCGGAAACAAATTTTAATGATGTAACAGAATCTTCAAATCCCGGAATAGCATCCCATTCTCCCTCATTTAATGATTTCTCAAGAGTTTCGGGACTATCCGCCATTGATGAGATTCTTGAAAGAGATACCAAGTCCAGATAAAGAGCGGCTCTGTTAAAATGTGAATCTCTGCGGCTCTCAAGAGTCTCCTTCACTATACTAATGGGATCCAGGTCTCTTCGAATCAGGGCTGTGCGTACCTCAGCATCAAGCTCATCTTCCCACCTCTTGTCAGTTTCCGGCATCAGTGTAAGATCTAAAACCGAATCAGCCTGAATTGACTGCCCATCCCTTCCGCGCATCCTGGGATAGAACAATCCTGTCAGACGGTACTGCCCCGGATTGCTCAAATCCACCCACTGATTCAGATTAATGTTAATCGATAATTCCTGGCCTTTTGCAAGGTGAATAACTCTGTAGGCACCTTTATTACTCAAAGATGCGGTAAAGCCCTGTGCCGGCGGCATGGGTTCACCGGTTAACGATCTTAAATAAAAACCGAAGCTTTCCAGAGAATTATCAGCCAGATAAAATGTTAAATCAGGATTATCTGAATCCATGGGGTTGGACATCGTAATTTTTAAATAGATATTATCCCCTGGATAATAGATATTCTTATCATGATATCGTATGCTGAAACGCACTTCCGCCTGGGCGGAAAACACCGCTGCTGCAGCGATGAGAACTATTAAGGTAAATCGTCTTACCATGGGCCCCCCTTGAGGGTCGTGGTTTAAGAGGGTTTGTCAACAGGGATTGAAAACACCTCTTTCTATGGAAAATATCGGTAAGTCTCTATGCTGAATCAATTCAAATCATCAATAGATCGTGCATTATCTCTTAATCCAGACTGGAAAAAGCTGAGAAACGAATGGTCTGCCGGCGTATTTCCCTTTCAGGTAAGCGGAATCCGTGGAGTATGGACCGCTTTGATACTGTCAAAGCTGGCAGATCTTACCGGAGGACCGCTTCTCGTTGTTACCGGAGATGAACAGGAAGCCAAAGCTCTATCCCGGGATTTATCATTATTTACCGATCGTGTTTCAACATTTCCCTGGTGGGGAACGATGCTCTACCGGGGAGTATCCCCCCAGGCTGCAATTTTTGGTAAAAGGGCTTCAGTTCTGGCCGAGCTTGCCGCCGGTGAGCGTCGTATTGTTATTACATCCATCAGAGCTGCTTTGGGCCTTCTCCCGCCTCCTGCGGAGATTCGAAAGTCACTAACCACACTTAAGATTGGCGGTAGCATCAACCCCACGGAGATAGAAGAGCGTCTTCAGCGTTTTGGTTACAACAGGGTGCCTAGAGTAAGTGTTCCCGGAGAGTTTGCCCTCCGGGGAGAGGTTCTTGATGTAGCACCGCTGGGTGTAAGTGAAGCTGTCCGGATAGTTTTTGCCTGGGATGAGGTGGAAGAGATTCGTCTCTTTGATCCTCTTACGCAGATTTCCTCTGAAAGTATCGAGCAGATAACCCTGCATCCACTCAGGGAAGTTGTCTGGGATACACAGCGGGTGGAAGTTCTCTCCGAACAGCTGCCCGGTGAAGGTTTTGAGGATGTTCTCGATGCCCTGAAAACCGGAAGAGAACTGAAAGGAGAGGAACTGTTCTATCCTCTGGCCTTCAGGGAAACAGCGACGCTTCAGGACTACCTTGCAGACAGGTCTGCTACAGTATTTCTGGACAGTGAACGCCTGGAAATAGCAGAAACCAACATGCTTAAAGAGTACAGGGAACTCTTTGCTGCAGCCCTGGAGCAGGGGATGGAGATACCCTCACCGGATACTCTGATAACATCTCTGGATTCGTTTATATCTGCCCGGAAGCGAAGGATGGTTTCCCGTACGCTGCGCAATGAAGAGGATGAGAATATCTACAGTCTCCCCTGTGAACCCGGACGTTCTTTTTTTGGCAATATTAATTTCTTAAAAGAAGAACTTGTCACTCTGGCTGAAAACGGTTTTCAGATCTTCGTTTTTGCAGAGAGTGAATCCCAGTCTCAGCGTATCGGATATCTGCTGAGAGATTTGGAGAATGTCCAGGTTGGTCCTGCAGCATTATCTGCCGGGTTTATGCTCAGTGATGCTAAAATTCTTGTAATTCAGGAAAATGAAATATTCGGCCGCCGTAAGAGGGCTTCATCATCGGTTGCCAGGGCAAAAAGTACCGTTATTGAATCTTTTGTCGATCTGGACCCCGGAGACCTGATTGTTCATATCAATTACGGAATCGGTCGTTTCCAGGGAATCAAACGTATCAAAGCCGGCGGTGCCGAGCGTGACTACATCACCCTTCAGTACGGGGATGAAGAAACGGTCTTCATCCCCATTGAACAGGTAAACCTGATTCAGCGTTACATCGGTCAGGAAGGCAGGAAACCCCGGCTGGACCGAATCGGTGGAACATCATGGGAAAAGAAGAAGAACCGGGTAAAGAAATCTGTTGCCGATCTTGCCGACAGGCTCGTTAAACTCTACGCCAGAAGACAAACTTCTGTGGGTTATGCTTTCCCTGAAGACGATGACTTCCAGATAAGTTTTGAAGCGGCATTCCCCTATGAAGAAACCGTCGATCAGCTCAGCGTTATTGAAGAAGTGAAAAAGGACATGGAATCGCCCAAACCCATGGACCGTCTGGTCTGCGGTGATGTGGGATACGGTAAAACAGAAATTGCCATGAGAGCTGCATTCAAGGCTGTAATCGGCGGCCGGCAGGTGGCCTACCTCTGTCCAACAACCATCCTTGCAGAACAACATCACGAAAGCTTTACCGAGCGCTTTAAACGTTTTCCGGTTACCGTGGGAATGCTCAGCCGTTTTGTCAGCCCTGCGGAGAAGAAAAAGGTTCTACAGGGTTTGCAGAAAGGTGAGGTTGATGTGGTAATCGGAACCCACCGCATTCTTTCAAAGGATGTCAGGTTCAAGAATATCGGTTTGATGATTATCGATGAAGAGCAGAGATTCGGAGTAAAGGACAAAGAGCGTCTCAAGGAATTAAAGACCTCCATTGACTGTCTCACGCTTTCTGCTACCCCTATTCCCCGTACACTTCATATGTCTCTGGTGAAGATTCGTGATATGTCCCTGCTGAAAACTCCGCCCAGCAACCGTCGTCCCATTGAAACGTTTATCCAGTCCTTTGAGCCGGAACTTGTGGCCCGGGCCATCCGCCGGGAAGTGGAGCGGGGGGGGCAGATTTTTTATCTGCACAACCGTGTTGAAAGTCTTGAACAGGTGCAGCGTTTTTTAGTTGACCTCGTTCCCGAAGTTTTTGTTGAGATTGCTCATGGACGTATGTCGGCCCGTCAGCTGGAAGATATCATGCACCGCTTTGTTCACGGATCTTTCCAGGTACTGGTATCCACAACTATCATTGAAAATGGTATCGACATACCCAACGTGAATACCATTATCATCGACCGTGCCGACATATACGGAATCAGCCAACTTTATCAGCTTCGAGGCCGTGTAGGGAGGTCAGGGCGACTGGCATACGCCTTTCTCCTCTATCCAGAAGACCGTGAAATTTCTGAACTGGCCATGAAGAGGCTTCAGGTAATCAGTGATTTCACCGAATTAGGTTCAGGTTTTAAAATTGCCATGAAAGATCTGGAAGTACGGGGGGCAGGTAACCTTCTGGGTGCCCAACAGTCCGGAGATGTATATGCGGTTGGATTCGATCTCTACCTGCGACTATTAGAAGATGCCATTAAAGAACGTAGCGATGAAGATAGTGAAGAAGAGGTTCTTGAAACGTATCTGGAGCTGGATTATTCCGGATTCATACCTGATGGTTACATTCGGGATGAATCGGAAAAAATGGAAGTGTACAAAAAAATTGCCGCAGTAGAGGTAGAAAACGATCTGGAAAGTCTTCACCTGGAAATGTACGACCGTTTCGGTCCTCTTCCGGATGAGGTTCACAGCCTTATTTCAATGGCCGAACTAAGGATAATTTGCCGAAAACTTAAAATAACAAACCTCAGAGAACGGAAAGGGAATGTACAGATTACATTCGGCAAGCTCTCCATTATTTCGGTAGATAAGGTGATGAACCTGATGAAGACTGCCGGCGGAAGGGTGAAACTGAATCCAGCCAGACCCGACGGGCTTCTCATGGAGACAGGAGATGTTGGCTTAAAAGAAAAAACCGAGTTCATCAGGGAGCGTCTGGAATCACTGCTTTGAAGTATAGTATCTTATCTATTTGACTCAGTTACAGCTAAGCCTTTAACATAGACGTATGTCCGACAGTTTCCCCAGTGTCAGGAGTTACGTTATCCGCGCAGCCCGGATGTCTGATGCTCAGAAGAAAGCTTATACTGCCCTCTCTCCGAAGTGGGTGCTTCCCGTTGACGGAACACCGGTGGATTTCAGGAAACTGTTTCCTGAAGCTGAAAAATGCATTGTTGAAATCGGGTTCGGTATGGGAGATGCCACACGGCAGATGGCAAAAGAGCATCCAGAATGGGGGATACTTGGTGTCGAAGTACATAAGCCCGGTGTTGGAAAACTGCTCTGGTGGATTAATCAGGTTAGTCTGAAAAATCTTTTCATCATAGAACATGATGCAGTTGAAGTTTTTTCAACGATTCTTCCCAGGGGCAGTGTTGATGGAATCCATATATGGTTTCCCGATCCCTGGCCGAAGAAAAGACATCATAAAAGACGCCTGATTCAAGCGGATTTTACTGGGCTGCTCAGGGAGGTTCTTAAACCCGGTGGATACATACATGCTGCAACCGATTGGGAGCCTTATGCAAATCACATCCTGGATGTTTTTAACGAAACTCCCGGTTTGAAGAACAGGTATGAGCTCTGGGCTGATAAACCCGATTATCGCCCGGATACAAAATTTGAACATCGCGGGATTGAAGCCCGGAGAATAATTCGGGACATAATTTTTGAAAAGGAGTAACTATGAGCGAGTTTATTAACCCGTTTCTACAGAAATATGCGGAGATTGCCGACCGGCAGAATCGAATACCGGCTGAACTTTATGAGAAATATTCAGTGAAGAGAGGTTTGAGAAATTCTGATGGTACCGGAGTTCTGGTTGGACTTACTGAAATCGGTCAGGTTCACGGTTACATCATGGATGAAGGTGAAAAGGTATCTGTACCGGGTGTTCTCCGATATCGGGGTATCGATCTGAAGGATATCGTTAACGGGTTTCAAAGTGAAAAAAGATCCGGGTTCGGGGAAACAGCGTTTCTTCTGCTTTTCGGTTATCTGCCCGGGCAACAGGAGCTTGAGAATTTTTCATCCCGGGTAGGAGAACTGCGTGAGCTCCCTCCGAATTTTATTGAGGACATGATACTCAAAGCACCCAGCATGGATATCATGAATAAAATTGGACGATCGGTTCTTTCGCTGTATTCCTTTGATGATTCGGCGGACTCCACTGACATACCGAATGTACTTCGTCAGAGTGTACAGTTGATCAGCCGATTTCCTTCAATTGCCGCCTACGCTTATCAGGCAAAAAATCACTATTACGGCGGGGCCAGCCTCTTTCTCCACAAACCGGATCCTCAAAAGAACACTGCTGAAAACCTGCTGATGATGATTCGGGAGAATCAGTCTTATACCTCTCAGGAAGCAGAAATTTTAGATCTTTGTCTGGTTCTTCACGCCGAGCACGGGGGAGGAAATAACTCTGCATTTACCACACATGTGGTGTCTTCTTCCGGAACCGACACTTATTCTGCTATTGCAGCCGCCGTGGGATCTCTGAAGGGTCCCCTTCATGGAGGTGCTTCGGGAATGGTCCGTTCCATGATGCAGGACGTTATGACGAATGTAAAAGACTGGGCCGACGAAGAAGAGATAGGCTCCTATATCAGAAAAATACTGAAGAAAGAGACATTTGATAAAAAAGGTCTGGTTTACGGTATGGGACATGCGGTTTACACTAAATCAGATCCCCGTGCAGAACTGCTCAAGGTGAAGGCTAAGGAACTTGCCGAAACTACAGGGAAAGAAGAGGAACTCGGACTTTATAATATTGTAGAAAAGGTTACTCCTGTAATCTTTGCCGAAGTAACCGGGCATAGTAAGGATCTCTGCGCCAATGTCGATTTTTACTCGGGTTTTGTGTACTGCTGTCTCAACATTCCCCGGGAACTTTTTACACCGCTTTTTGCCGTTGCCCGGATTGCCGGCTGGTGTGCTCATCGTGTTGAAGAAATTGTTTCCGGCGGCAGGATAATCCGGCCCGCTTACAGGAGTATCACCCGTAGCCGTCCCTATCTGCCGACTAAGGATAGAACATAGATTTCTCTGATACTAAATAAGAAAAAAGGAGCCGCCCTTTCGGGGCGGCCCCACTCCTTTTCAGAGGGACCGACTTCCGGTGGAAGCTGTCCGTGAAGATTAAGCCTCTTTCTGACTGGCCGCAATTATATCCTGAGCCACTTTC
>QNBK01000145.1 GCA_003644105.1 Spirochaetota bacterium
CGCCATTTACCATTCCTTCAGCTTACCCGTCCAGATCAGGTCCCGGTTTCACCACCATCAGCCTCTGGATTTCAGCTGCCCGTTCTCTGTCGGACATCAGGGACAACCAGTAGGCCACCAATGAGGCTTCACCCGCTTCCCGGGAAAGACGTTCACTGGTCCGGAGCAAATCGACAAGATTTCTCAAGTCGTATTCATCCATGATGGCTACGGCATCTGCTGGTGGCATTCCCATCATATACCGGGCCGTTTGTTCAAGGTTCGCTACTTTATTGTCGTATTGACGGATGGCCTCTATTAGAGAATTCTGTCTTTCTTCCAAAGAAGTTTCTTTTTCATTAACTTCACTTTCCAGCTGACGGACTTCTGCTTCCCTTAAATCCAGCTCATTGACGGTATTTTCAAGTTCACTTCGCTCTATAGCAATGGCCTGCCGTTCTTTGGTAAGACGGTCGGCATCAAGGAGCAAAGGGGAGAAAGGCTGATCAACTTCACTGGTTGTTTCAACACCAAAGATGGAGGTAATCGGTGACAGTTGTTTCTTAACATCAATTATTCCCAGGAAATCAAGCCAGATTAATCCGCCGATTACCAACGCAAGTATCAATACAAAGAGAAAGAATATTTTTGCAATTCCTCCGCCCCGGCTGTAGCTCCTCACTCTTCCCCCCCAGTCAGGCGGCGTCTTACCGCTGCACCTTTGGCTGTTTCATCCAGCCTTTTTATTTCTTCCTGTTTGACACGGAATTTCCACTGATCCTTACGTTTATCCTTAAGCTTATCCAGAGCCGCCCTCTTTGAATGTGCTTCTGCATATACCTTTCGGGCTTCATCAACACTCTTTGAGGCCTCTTTACGGGGCTGCTCCAGGGCTTTACGGTCTCCAAGGGATTTCATCCACAGGCTGTCTCTGGCCCTTAATTCATCTATTGAAAAACCTTGAGTAAGAAAAGCCTTTTCTCCGGCATCCCGGGCAGCATCAATACGTATATCAATAGAAACCAATGACCCGACAGCTGATGCCAGAACAATTTCGCATTCCTGCTCCCGCTCCCTACGAAGAGAAAGCAGAGTTTCAAGCGAAAACTGAAACCTCTTCATCTCCCGCTCCCTCTTCGTCTTCTGCTTCCAAACCTGCAATCTCTGCGGCTCTGGAATATATAACAGAAGGTTCTTCATGCTCAGCGATTCCCTGAATCAGAAAATCGTTTAATATATCTTTTTTATCGATAGCCTCATCCACTTCCGGATCGGTCCCTTTTACATAAGCGCCCACATCTATCAGATCTTCTTTTTCCCTGTAGGCGGAAATAAGACTGCGAATTTTACCCGAGGCCTCAGCGGTACGCGGGTTCATCAGCCTGGGAGCAACCCTGCTGATGGATGCCAGAATATCAATGGCAGGGTAATGGTTTCGATCCGCCAATTTCCTGGAGAGAACAATATGTCCATCCAGATACCCCCGGACAGCATCGGCAACCGGCTCATCAAGATCGTCCCCTTCAACCAGCACCGTGTAAAGCCCGGTGATGGTGCCTTTTGAGGACACCCCCGGCCGTTCAAGCAGCCTCGGCATGAGAGAAAAAACAGATGGGGTGTAGCTTCTGGTTGTCGGAGGTTCACCGATGGCCAGCCCTATCTCCCGCTGACTCATGGCAAACCGGGTAACCGAATCAAAGAGCAGCATCACATCGTTCCCCTGATCCCTGAAGTACTCAGCGATTGCCGTAGCCGTAAAAGCACCTCTTACCCTGGCAAGAGCCGGTGTGTCCGATGTGGAAACAATAATGACAGAACGCTTTAAACCTTCCTCACCTAAATCAGATTCAATAAACTCCCGAACTTCTCTACCACGTTCTCCAATCAATGCAATAACATTAACATCGGCGGATGTATTCCTTGCCACCATTCCCAGAAGTGTGGATTTGCCCACACCTGAGCCAGAAAAAATACCCATACGCTGCCCCCGGCCCAGAGGCATAACGGCATCAACCGCTCTAATCCCGGTATCTATTCTTTTGGAGATAGGATCTCTCTCCATGGGAGAGGGAGGAGTATTAAACATGGGATAATGGGTTTTAACCGTTATCGGCCCTTTGGAATCCATGGGACGGCCAAGGGAATCGAGAACCCTACCCAGCATATCCGGACCAACAGCTACATTCAGAGCACTCCCTGAAGCAACAACTGAATCTCCGGTTTCCAGACCGATAAGCGGTTCATAGCTCATCAGTTGGACAACTTCATCCCTGACCGCAACCACTTCAGCGAGAAGTGGTTTCCCTTTCCCCGACAGAATGTGGCACATTTCGCCTACAGCGGCCCGGGGACCGATACTTTCCACCAGGATTCCCTGAACCCGTCTCACCTTTCCAAGGTACTTAACAGGATCTATATCAGATACCGCATCAATGTACTTTTCGAGAACCATGTTCAGCCCTCCCCGGTTGTCCGGATAGGTACCAGCTCCAGTATCTTTTCTTCAATTTCTCTCAACTGGCTGGAAATTCGAGCATCGATCTGTCCGAAATCAGTTTCAATAACAGCTCCACCCTTATCAACAGAGGAATCCTCAAGGACGGTAATTGACTTGACATTTTCAGCCATCCTCATGAAATCCTTGATGTGTTCTGTGGTAAGATCCAGATCTGCCAGATTCACACGAATGGCAACATCCCCCCGGCTTTTAAGTTTTCGCAAGGCCTGAACAATATTGTTGATAACTACATTCTTCTGATTCTCACTTATAACTTTAACTACCTTTCGTGAAACAAGTAACACAAGGTCGATAAGCTGAGTTTCAGCTTCGTCTATAATTTCCTGCCGCTTTTCAATGGAAGCATCAAGAATCTTATGGAGACGCTCTATCAGCCGCTCAGCCTCAGCTCTGCCTTCTTTCCAGCCTTCTTCATGGCCTTCCCCGAAAGCTTTACTCCGGGCTTCATCAAAAACTTTTTCCCGCTCATCCTCAGCCTGCTGTCGAATCTTTTCGCCTTCCTGCTCAGCTTCACTTTTTATTCTTTCAGACTCATCTTCGGCAATTCTTTTATCTCTGATAGCCGCATCAGTTTTCCCTTTAACTTCTTCAAAAGCGGTTTTTTCCGCTTGTTTTATGATGCCCTCAGCTTCTTCATGAGCTTCCTGTATGAGGCGTTCCCTCTCCTGCGCCCAGGATTCTTTAAAGGCCTCAGCTTCTCGACGGAGATCGTCGGCGGTTGGCCCCTCATAGAGATCCAGGGGCTCCGGTTCATCTGAAATGAACACCGGGGCCTCTACTTTTATCTTCTGGGCGGTGAGATCGACAATCTCAACCGGATTAAAAACGTTTTTACCCATGTATGAGCTCCTAGACTAAGACGTCTTCTTCGCCGGAACGTGCAATAACAATATCGCCCTGTTCTTCCAACTTCCGAATAACCGAGACAATTTTCTGCTGAGATTCCTCCACATCCTTCCGTCGTGTAGGTCCCATAAAATCCATATCTTCCTTGAGAAGGGCTGCAGCACGTTTTGACATATTACGGAAGATTTTATCCTGTACATCAGAATCAACCGCTTTAAGGGCCTTGGCAAGTTCGCTGGTATCAACTTCCCGGAGAACTCTCTGTATGGCCCTGTCATCAAGCATGACAATATCTTCGAAGACAAACATCCGCTTCTTAATCTCTTCAGCAAGTTCCGGATCTTCTTCCTCCAGAGACTCAATAATTGATTTTTCAGTGGTTCTGTCTACAAGATTGAGTATGTCAACGATGCTTTCCACTCCGCCTGCCGCAGTGTAGTCCTCATGAGAAAGAGATGAGAGTTTTTTATCAAGAACCCGTTCAACCTCCCGGAGAATTTCCGGGCTGGTTCTGTCCATGGTGGCAATTCTTTTGGCCACATCAGACTGTTTTTCCTGGGGCAGTTGAGCCAGTATCATCGAAGCCTTGGGAGGTTCCAGATAAGCCAGTATAAGAGCAATGGTCTGGGGATGCTCCTGCTGGATAAGATTGAGAAGATTTGCCGGATCCGTACGACGGATAAAATCAAAAGGTCTGGTTTTAAGAGAACTTGTCAGACGGTTGATTATATCAACAGCTTTCTGGGTTCCAAGGGATTTTTCAAGCAACTCACGGGCGTAATCGATACCCCCGGTAGTGATGAAGTCCTGGGCCATCATCAGTTCCTGGAACTCCTGAAGAACCATGTCCCGATCCTCAGGCTCTATATTTTCAAGTCGAGCTATTTCCCATGTGAGAGTTTCTATTTCATCTTCTCTTAAATGCTTGAAAATTTCAGAAGAGATATCCGAACCGAGGGTAACCAGAAAGATAGCTGATTTCTGTTTCCCGCTGAGTTCTTCTTTATGCTGAGAGCCTTTAGCTCCTGCCTGTGCAGAGACGTTTGCTTCTCCACCTGCAGCTGCGGCATTCGTTTTTGCCATACACTACTCCTCTGCAAGCCATGTTCGAATGAGCTGTGCGACATCTTCGGGATGCTCTCTTGCCATATTTTTGGCATTCTCCTGCATCTCGATCCGCGCCCGCTCATGGACTGACATTTCCACTTCAATACCATCTTCCTCAGCATTCCTCAAGGCCTGCTCACGCATGGCCTGATGCTGTCTGGCCAGTTCCTCTTCACGTTCCCTGCGACGCTTTTCAAGCTGACGACTGATAAGTCTGACTACAACGAACAGGAAGATTACAGCTGTTACTCCAATAATACTCCAGAGTACCACACGCTGCATCTGCCGTTTTTTCATCCAGGCTTCATCGTCCAGACGGAACTGTTCACTGCGGTCGAAAGGTATATTTTCTACTGTAACAACATCATTGCGTGCCCTTGAATAGCCTACAGCTCCTTTAACAACGTCCAGAGCCTGGGACAGTACATCCGGGGAAACCGGTTCATAGACACGTTCTCTCATGTTCCCCGGCAGAACAACAGGCTCACCTTTATCATCAAACTTAAGCTCCCAGGTGCCGTCTATCACCATTCCCAGACTGATTCGGTTTATTATGTATGGGCTTTTTTCTTCTGTAATATTCCGAACGTTGATTTCATAATTCTCAATATTCTTATTTGACTCGTAATGGCCCACCAGATTTGATAAATCCTGATAAGCCGGAGGCGTCTGCCCTTCCTGTCCCGGAGGACCTTCGGGGTTAAAACCTGTACCCTCAAAGTTCTCACTGCTATTTTCCCTACTGCGGACAATAGAAGGAACAACTTCCAGTTCACTGTAAGGAGTATTGGGATCATCCTGCTTCATGGTGATGGGAAAATGCTCCTGAGTTGCAATTTCCTTTTTTACAAACTCCAGATCGATATCAAAATTAACAATATCAACCCGGGATGGTGTAAATACATTACTCAGAGATTGAAGAATGGATGCTGTGTATTGAGCCTCCAGAGCTTTTTTCTGACGGAGCATACGACTGGTAAGGTCCAACCGGTCGACATCTTCCAATCCATTAAAATCATTCAGAACATTTCCACTGATATCCATTATGGTAATGTTCTCAGCAAGTAAACCTTCAACAGCAAATTGTATAAGTTTGACGATACCCTCAATTTTGTTTCGATTCTGGCTGATATCACTCCCGGGCTTAGGCTGAATAATTACCGAAGCTGTAACCGGCTTCTGGTCGTCAACAAATAACTGAATTTCAGGAATAACCAGTGAAACTTTTGCAGAATCAACATCATTCAAGGCACTGATATGCTGTTCAAGATTGGTTTTAAGAGCCAGCTGTAAATTCACATCCCGGTCGAAATCCGTGAGTGTCCACCGATCCATGTTGGTAAAGAAATTCCAGGGATCGAGCTGCCCCGGAAGTAAATCCTCCCGTACGAGCAAGGCCCGTGCCCTTCTGGCTGTGGCTTCATCCTGTGCATAGAAAATACCGTCAGCAGCTCTACTGTGCGGAATATTTTCCGCATCAAGAGCTGTGGAAATTCTATCAGCCAGCTGTTCATCACTTACCGCCGCATTAAATACCATCACTTGAGTCGGTTTTGATGAAACCGTTGCAAGCATCACAAATGCAGCAATAACAACTGCAATTATTCCTATGAGAATAATCTTTCGTGTAATCGTCCATTGGCCCCAAAGGTTTTTTACCTTTGTAAAGAAATTGGTGAGCCATTCAGGCATATTTGTACCCCCCCAGGTTTTATAGCGGTTCCCAGCCGCCATCCTTCCGAATACTACAAGTTTCCGGAAGCTAATTTATTTTCTATCTCATCGCTATAATATCGTTGTAAGCTTTCACGGCGCGATCCACTATAGCCTTTGTCAAATTCAGGCTCATCTCAGCCTGTGCCATTGCAATTGTAACATCATGAGGTTCTACCTCATCAGGACTGGTAATCATTTTCTGGAACAACTGATCAGCATTCAGCTGCTGATCGGATACACGCCCGAGTGCATCTGCAACCAGATTTTCGAAGCCATTACGATCCTCCCCGACCGACAACCCCTTATTACCATTACTGTCCAGGTGACCGGCATTCGTCCTAGCCATCTGTACAATATTTCCAACAGCTGAACTCGCATCAATCAAACTCATCATTAACCCCCAATCTCCAGAGCCTTACGGAACATACTCTTTGAACCGTCCATAATGGCAATATTGGCCTCGTAGGCCCGGGAGGCGGATATCATATCCACCATTTCAGTAACAATATTTACATTAGGCATCTCAACGTAACCGGTCTTGGGCCCCGTTTTTATAGCATCCGGATGAGTAGGATCCCATTTCAGCACCAATTCACTGTCCATATCTTTTTCAATTGACGCGACACGAACTCCTGCACCAATTTTATTTTGCAAAGACTCAGGGAGAAAAGGACTCCGCCAATACGGCTGGTCCACCCTGGGACGAAAGACAACCCGGCTGCGCCGGTAGGCACCGCCTTCAGCCGTTCTGGTAGTGCTTGCATTGGCGATGTTATCGGAAATAACATCAAGTCTGAGACGTTCAGCAGTCAGCCCGGAAGCCGCCGTATTAATAGTTGTGAATAAACCCATATGCCTAAATCCTCCCGTTCCAGGAACAATTCATCAGAGGCTGCATGAATTGCGGAAATTGATGACAGTCGAAGACGTAAATCGTTTCACGCAATTCATTCTGCAGACTCATGAATTGTTCCGTATTAAGGGAAGCGGTTACTTCATAATCTTTCATAGACATTACTAAATCCTCCCGTTCCAGGAACAATTCATCAGAGGCTGCATGAATTGTTCCGTATCAAAGGAAGATGCTGTTCTATTCAGTTTCATTTTTCACTTCCTCCCCTTACCTGAGCACGATATTAATCTGACGAAATTCATGACTGACTGCCTTGGTCATCAATTCATACATCATC
>QNBK01000146.1 GCA_003644105.1 Spirochaetota bacterium
GATAACTTACGAATTGAGCTTATTGATGTGGTAAAGGCTGTAGAAGAGGGAAAGGAGTTATAAAAAAGCCCCCGCTGCCAATGCGACGGGGGCTTCATAGCTGGAAACTAACCGGATCGGCTATTCAACCAGCTCCGGTTCGCCGGGTTTCCATGTTCTTTCGAACCAGGGTTCCAGGGGACCGTAGAGTCTGAACAATGTGTTCCAGCCCTTGTTGGGGATGGTCTGTATCCAATTGTTTTCCTGACCCTCAGGGGCTACAGGACCGAAATAAACATCGTAAGATCCGTCTGCATTTTTGATCAGGCCTTCCTTGTTTCCATCAAGCCCGGGGAATCTCTGGTCGGTCTGCAGCATGGCCCTGGTCTGATTATCGTACAGGGTGAAAGACCAGAAATCTGCAGCAGGGACGTTATCCGGAACGTTCACCTTGTAGGTTTTATTTCCGTCAAGGGGATTTCCCTGATTGTCCATGTAAGCGATCGCGTACTTTGAGCCTTTACCGATGATATCTTTAGCCATAGCCGGAGTAATACCGGTGGCAAAGAAGTGGAAAGCAGCCCGGGCGTCCAGAAGATGTGCACCATCCTGAAGGAACTGATAGCTTCCGCCGACAAAGGGGTTGGTCCAGACAGAGTCTTTTCCATAGAGGTAGAATTCGTCATCCCTGGGCTGGGATATGATGGTTCTTGCAGTTACCGAAGCAACTTCAGCTGCATCAGAGAGAATCTTCTGCATTCGTTCATCCGGTTCAAAAGGCTGACCTTTTGTAATACCGATTGCATGGAAGGCACCTAGAATCTCCGGATTCTGGCCGAAGCTGGGCTCGGACTGAACAACTTCGTTGATTTCGTCAAAAATTGTCCGATCCATATTGTGGGTAGTATTGTTGAACTTACCGGATACGTTGATGAAGTTCATCTCAGGAGGATTATCTTTCTGCGACAGGGGATAGGCTTTGAATATTTCTTTTGTGGTATCAACAGCCGGTTTGGGACTGCCGTCAACCTGGAATCCGCGCCAGATAACCCAGTTCCCGAAGGTGTTGGTATTATAAGCCAGATAACCTTCGGGGATATCTCCTTCATACCCCGGAGGGATAATCAGGAATTTTCCGCCCTGGTTTTTATCCGCACCCAGTCTTCCGAAATCGGTGACATATTTGAACCAGTGATCGTCAATGATACCCAGGACGTCCGGAGGAGTTTCCAGAACGTAAGGTTCATCATCAAGCTGCAGCCACATCACCATATAGACACTTGTGGTGTTGGGTGTGAGCCAAAGTGCCTTGGAATCCATCAGATCTTCAAAAAGAAGGGTTGTTGTATTCGCGGGACCGAGAGTTTCAAGCCCCCTTCTCATTGCTTCCATGGAAGCTATTTGAATACCGCTCAGGAATGCCTGAATCCCCCGCTGAAAATCAAGGTTGTCATAGATCAGCTGGGCAGTTTCCGGTGTGGGTACTCCGTCTACTGAAATCAGTTCACCGATTCTTGAATCGATGTAATTGGGTGTGAGAATACCTGCCGGTATATCCGTTGTCATTTCCATCGAGGGAGCCATATCAGCCTTTGACGTTAACTTCTTATTCGATGCTGTTGTGCTGCAGCTTGCTAAAATAACTGCAGTTCCGAGTAAAATTGCTTTAACAATTGTTTTCAAATTGATCCTCCTGAAGACCATTTTTTAAATTTTATATATAAAAACCAGGCAATTGAAATTGCGTAGTTATAGTTTTCGTTATTCAGAGTTTTTTACCCCCTGTATCACTTCCTCAAGAGGAAGGCCCCGGGAACCTGAAGGCGGTTTGGTTCTCATTATTGCCGCCAGTGTCGGGGCCACATCCAGAGGTTCCACTTCCCGGTAGACTCTCTGCCCCGTTATCCGGCCACCGGCAAAAACTACCGGAACAAAGCTGTCGTATCGCCAGGGACCACCATGATTGCAGGATACAGGTTCACCGTCAAAATGATTGATGAAGTACTGAGGCTGAAAAAGGATGAGAACATCACCCGAACGCTTGGGATTGTAGTTTCGCAGAGCGGATCGAATCAGGGGAACATCCGGAAGGCGGTTCTCTTTCAAAGCGTTACTTGAAATGGCGAGGGCCACGCCTTTTATTCCCATCAGTTCGTCTGCAACAGCCTGTTCCACTTCTCCTAAATCAAGTCCCATCGCTTCGATCACTTCCCGGTTGAGGTAGATATAGGGCGGGAAAAACTCCTGAATCAACTCCTCTCCGATGCCGAACTGTTCCTTGAGAGCTGTGATAGATGGTTCTCTATCCCATTCATCAGGTGATACGTAACCCGATTCAATCCCGAATGAGTTCCAGTAATCCGGGTTCTCTGGTCCTCCATGGTCTGCAGAAAGAACAATCAGAGTATTGTCCAGTCCGACCTTCTCGTCTACAAAGCTAAAAAGATTTGCCAGGGTACGGTCCAGGCGCAGAATGTTATCTTCCTGTTCCAGGCTGGAGTTCCCGAAAATATGCCCGACGTAATCGGTGCTGGAAAAGCTGATAGAAAGATAGTCTGTGGTATCACCCAGGCCCATTTTTTCTGATTCCATCAGGTATTTTGCAAAATCCAGGGTGAGTTCATCCCCGGCAGGACTGAAGGTGAGATGATTGTTGAAATTCGGGTTATCGGCAGAACCGTAAGAATGGGGAAATACTGTTCCAAAACCGGAAATATCCACTTCTCCCGGTCTGTTATCTTCACCGTTAAAAAGGTATTCATACTCGTTAAAGAGCAGCTCCCAGGATTTACCTTCATACTCCCGGGCCTTTTCAAGAGCGTTCCACGAATCAAGCCATTGGGGATTCTTATCGTAATAATAGCTGCTGGTGATAAACCCACCTGAAGATTTGGAGAACCAGAAGGCCTTTCCCGCATGGCCGGCAAGGGTTACAGCTCCCCGGTCTTTTACAGACACTCCGTAGATTTTGGATCTGCCATTGGTAAACATAGCTAGTTCATCGGAGAAGGTTGTAACCAGTATATTAGAAGGTGAACGGCCATCCGTTGAAGCCAGAATCTGACTGGTATCAATTTCTGTACTCTCGTCGATATCAGCTCCGGTTGTGAGAATATGATACCGGTTATCCTCAATGTTGTAGGCCAGCTTACCAGTGTCTCTGTCAAACCAGACATTGGAAATCATCCCGTTAACCGCCGGATCAGCACCGGTAGCCAGAACGGTATGGCCTACAACCGTTTCGGTATTTGTATGGCCGTAATGGGCATTGGCATACCAGATACCGTTTTTCATCAGATAACGGAATCCGCCTTCTCCCATATTTTCAAGATACCGGTCCGGCAGGTCGCCTCGCAGCTGATCAACCGTTATCTGTAATATGAGTTTTGGTTTTGACGGAATTGAATGCTCATTTTTTGAACACCCGGAAATAAGAAAAAGCGTTACTGCAATTACAGTAATACCCATAATTGAATGAGTTGTATTAAACAGTGTAAATCTTTTAGTCATGAATTACTCCTTCTGTTTCCGGGTACCTGAATCTACTTAGTTCCCTTGGGAAACATAAATTTTCCCTGAATCTGCATTCCCCAGGTGGGGCCGCCGGTGGGAGCTGCAGCAAAACCGTAGAATTGAATTTTTGCATCAAAACCGATTTTTTTCATCAATATCATTTTTCCGATACCGGCACCCAGGGGAATGGTCCATTTCTCCCCGTCGGCGGCATTCCAATTCACTGTCATACCCGGGGGGGATGATGTGATATACCACCCGCCGGATTCGGGAATATTGTAATTAATAAATATCTGTATACCCATGGTGCTAACCTTATCACGCTCATGCCCATTGCCGGCAAATGACCACAACTGGGTAAGCAGGCCTCCGAAAACCCATTGCCCGGGCATGGAAAGCAGCAGCAATGCAGGACCGGCGCTCCACTTTCCTGAGCCTAGAGTCTCGTTTGTTGCTGTAGGAAAGTTGACATACGGGCCGACACCCCAAATTACCGGTCCGGGGTTGGCTGGAGAGATAAACGCCTGGTATTGGACATCTCCCATTCCCCATATATCCGATACCGGTTGATAAAAAGGAACCGGAATGATAAGTCTGTGAATCCAGTTCAACTTGGAACCCATACTTTGCGGAATAACAGGCTGTATCAGATTCACCCATTGGGTTCCGGCGTCTGCCCCGAAATTCACATTGGACTGTATCGGCAGGTTGTATACCTTGGAAACCGGATTCTGAGACTTCTTTGCTATCTCAGTTGCATCACTGGAGAATCCCGGAACTGTGATACCCAACACGATAATTATCATCGCCAGGTTCTTGATTACTGTTTTATTCATTTAATTACCTCTTTTAGTTATTTTTTAAAATGCACTCCTTGATCAAATATCAAGGAGTGCTGTTGGATTATTCCATTAATTCGATTTCACCTGGACGCCAGGTTTTTTCAATCCACGGCTTAAGAGGTCCATACATTCTCAAGACAACAAACCAGGATTTTCCGGGGATGGTCTGCAGCCAATTGTTCTCAAATCCTGCTGGAGCCTCTGGTGAAAAATACACATCATAGGAGCCATCTTCATTTTGTAGAAAACCTTCATCCTGACTGCCTACAGTCGGGTAGGGCTGATCGGTCTGTAACATAGATCGGGTTTGAGAATCATAGATTGTCAACGCCCAGAAATCAGCTACCGGCACATCCGGAGGTAAATGAATTTTATAGGTGTTTGAACCATCAAAAACTTCATGGTTAGAATCTTTAAAAGTGATGGTATAATCAGAACCTTTTCCTTCGTGCGGAGTAGCCATTGAAGGAGTGACTGCCGTATAAGTGTAGTGGAAGAATACCCTGGCATCGGTATTGAAACCATGCTCATAATTAAAGTAAACATTTTTATCCGGATACGCCATTACCCATTCTGTTGGCACATCTTTATAGAAATACACCATTTTCAAGTCACCTGTCGGGTAATAATTGTTTGATCTTGCGGCAGCATTTGCAATTGCTACGGCATCGGTAAGAATTCTTCTTTCTCTTTCGGTCGGGTTGAATTCTTCTCCCTTTTTAATACCGATTGAAGCAAACAAACCTTTTGTTTCGTCATCCAGCATCGTGTCGGATTCTTCCTGAATAAGTATATTCAAGTGTTCGTAAAATTCAAAATTATTCGGGTGAATTGTATTGAATGGTTTTCCAGTCATATTCACATACTCAACAGGAGTCGGGTCTGCGGTTTCAGAAAGTGGATAGACCTGTAAATGATCTTTCACATTTTTTACAGCGACATCAACACCTTTTGAAATATTACCTCTCATAAACAACCATGTAGCATAGGTACGTGGTTTAATGACAAAATATCCTTCGGGAATCTCTTTATCGTATCCTGGAGGTAGAATCAGGTATTTTCCGCCTTCTCCTTTGTCGGGTCCCGCCAAACCGACATCGCTGACAAAGCGAAACCACGCATCATCAAAAGCACCCAGCATCATTGGTGGAACCTCAACAACAACAGGTCCATCTGTCGTGTTGACGTAGGGGAAAATATAAAGAGTGGATGTATTGGCTGTTAAGAAAAGTGCGTGTGAATCCATCAATTTTTCAAAAAGAGCAACCTTGCCGACTGCATCAACACCGAGTAAGCCCGGGCCTTTTCTTAATGCCTGCAATGATGCCCCGGGGATTCCTTTCAGGAATGCATCAACCCCTCTTGATTTCAATAAGAAATCCTGAGTTAATTCAGCGGTTTCCTTTGTGGGTACACCATCAAAAAAGTGAAGAGTGCCGATTGAAGTTTTAACGACATCCGCCGTGGTGATATTCTCAGGAATCTCGGTTGTATTTAAATATGTTCTTTTATTATCCACCGTAGAACAGCCGGCAATCAGAATAATAACTGCCAATAAGATAACTGGCTTGAATAGTTTCGATAATTTCATTTTTTTCCTTTCTTTTTATTAATTGGTTAAAATCGAGTATACGGTTTCTTATTTTCCGTACTTATGTATATTGGTATTCGTTCCTCCTTCACATAGTCTTAAGCCTGGATTCGTTACCGGATCCGTACAGGGTTGATGTCCATATCCGGGTGAGTGCTTCGTGGACGGGCTTCGGGTCGTTTCGCGGGAGGCGGCCGAAGGCATGGATGAGCAGTGATGTATCAAGTCTGTTGAGTGCGATTGCGATGGAACGGGCATCGAATGCCGGAATCAAGCCCTGCTGCTGTTGTTGTTCAATACGAACAACAACAGCATCGTCAAATGCGGCCAGAAATTTTTTCCAGGCAAGTTCAAGGCGCTTGTCAGAAGAGGATGCATCCGCCACTGCCCGGAGGATCGGACCCCTGTCGTACCCGATGCGCACAAGTCCGGCCTGCGACTCACTCAACATTGCGACGGGATCGCCTTTGCCGTCGAACCACGGGTCTGTGGTCTCTAATATGTCTACTTCGAGTTTCCGGAGCAAGGTCTCCATCAGATCGTAAAGGTCGGTGAAGTACTGGTAGAACGCGGGCCTGCTGGCACCGGCAATGGTCATCAGCTTCGCAACTGTCATCTCTCGAAAAGGCTGCGACCAGAGAAATTCGAGTGCACTGTCGAGGATCGCATTCCGGGTCCACTCCGATTTCTTGAGAAACGAAGTTGTAAAAGATTTGCGTTCGGATAAAAAAACTGACATCGAGTCAGTTATAGACAATCGAGTTTGAAATTGCAAATTCCAGGCCCCGAATGTTGTCGGTGTGCCCCGATGCGTCGCATTAAACTGGAAATGAAGGAAAACAAAGTCAAATTGATTTGCTATCCAATCGCCGGGAAAAACATCGATCGGTTCACGAAGAAATCATTCCCCTTGAATCAGAAACCGAACTGGGTCTGGAGCCGGAAGTAGAACTGGCCGTCTTCATCGGTGCTGTGATACCCGAGGCTCACCTTGTCCGGAACCAGAGTGTCGTTTATGGCGTTGAACAGATATCCCGCTTCAGCGGATAACTTCCACCTGTTAGTTCTGATGAAGGGGAAGAAGCTGTAGCCGAAGGTAAGGGAGTTGTAATTGATGAACCGTCCGGGATTCGGGCCCGGGGATACCAGGTTGTACTGGGCGTAGAGCTGGTGCTGCGGTGCTATGAAGTAACCGCCCTGAATCATCAGGCCGAAGCTGTTGTAGTGGTAGATTTTTGATTCCGGCGGGTTTGATCTGGTTGCCGGATCGATGATGGCATAGGTCCA
>QNBK01000147.1 GCA_003644105.1 Spirochaetota bacterium
AAAGGCCAGGTGATACCGCTTCCCGGCCAGGGAGGAAAGACGAAAAGCCCTGCCCTCAAGATCGAAAAGTTCAAAATCAGCCGCTTTGTCACCGGCAGTGAATCTAGGCATCCCTCATATCCTTGTATATTTCATCAAATCGATGTGATATGGACTGAAAGGCCCTCCACACTTCCGGACCGAAAATCTCCTCACCGGTTTTTCCGCTGGGGTCGTCCTGCTTCAGGATTTCCAGGGCTTTCTCATGGGAAAACTCAGGCTTGTAATGCCGGGCATTACGCAGGGCATCGTACTTGTCCGCCAGGCCGACGATAATTGCCTCCACGGGAATCTCATCCCCTTTCAGAGGCCGGAGTTTCGCATAGTCTTCTTTGTTCCGGCTGCGTATCATGCTCTGACCACCGTGTTCATCGATAAGGCCGGGATATCCGCTGCCGTCCCAGTTCTGATGATGATTCAAGGCGGGGCTCAGGGATGTGCTGGGATTCTCTCATCTGACGAAGGATGCGAAACCCTTCGATGGAATGCATCTGCATTTCCCGGTACTCATCGGGACTGAGCTTACCCGGCTTCTTGATAATCTGGGGCATGGCGATTTTCCCGATGTCGTGGAGAGCGGCAACCTGTCCCAGCCAGCGGCAGATTTCATCTTCAAGACCCATGTGCCGGGCCAGGTTCTCGGCGCAGACATTCACCCGGTGGATGTGCCGGCCGGTACTCTCATCGCTTGATTCTGAAGCTGCGCTGAGCCCGCACACCGACTGAAGGAACCTCTGGTCGGCCTGACGGGTCAGGTCTATCAGGGAGCGGACGGTATGGGCGGTACTCACCTGGCCGTCGAAGGCCTGTTTGTCGAGCTCCGTCAGGCTGCCCGATTTGTCAAAGGCGATAACGATGTAATTCTCTTCATGCCAATTGAGAAGGTTCCCCGGGTATGGGAGGCCGAGAAAAGAGCGGACTGCCGGGTGGAGAGGATAGGAGGTTTCCCACTCTTCATCGGAATCGGAACTGAAATCAGAGCGTCTGGCGATAATACAGTTTTTGTCTTTAAGTGACCTCCACACCGGAGCGTCGGATTCTTTCCCGATCCGGATTGCAGGACTTGAGACGAGTTCACCCCCCTCGATTCTAAAGGCATGGCCGATCAGTGCGGTGGCTTTCTCATAGTTCCTGTTATCAGCCACAGCGATAAAGACGGCTCTCCAGCCGTCGGTCCAGCTGCTGACGATCGGTAACATCAATAAGCCAGATCATCCAGCCTTCCATGGATTCCCGGCTGCGGACGGCAAAATAACGATTGAGAACGGGACTTTCCATCTCAACAACCAGCCCTGACTTCATAGCTTCTGACAAATTTCGGGGGTCGGCCCGGGAATCCCCGCCGAAAAACGATGAAAGATCGGTTATTCCTTCATTTTTCAGGTAATCCGCCGGGCGGCCGGAGGTCACCAGAAAATTCCCTTTTACATCACAAATAAATGAAGGCTCTTCACGCTCGGAGGAGATGGACATGAGCCTTTCATTATTCCTGTTTCTATAACTCAGCCAGGCCCGGGTGAGAATCTGAACCACAACGGGGACACTGAAAGGTACCCAGGAGTAGAAAACCATACCGCTCTGGAGGAAATTAATCAGTAAACCCACCACCAGACTGATGATGTAGATGACAGGATTGAGCAGCTCCTTCATCAGACATCGTAGAAAGATGGCGATTTTTGACATGGGTCTAAGCCCTTTTTCCATAGGCAATCAGGTTGTTGAAGGCTTCAGCCAGCCCGGGATGGGGAAAAATGGTTTCTTTGAGGTCGAAGATGGTAAGCCCCCCGGCCATGGCCAGCTGAATCATGGTGGCCAGTTCGCCCCCTTCCATGCCCAGCACCGCAGCGCCGAGAATATGACCGTCAGTCGGAGAGGCCAGAATCTTCATAAGCCCGGCAGTTTCTCCGGCTTCCAGAGCCCGGGCTACCCAGGTGAAGGGAATGGAATACACTTCAACTTCAATTCCCGCAGCGGCGGCATCCTTCTCGGATAGACCGATACGCCCGAACTGGGGATTGGTGAATACGGTGTAGGGAACCGGGCGGCCGGAGATGCCTGTCCGCGGGCTGACAACCCCGGAGGCACTGGCATCTACAGGAAACCAGAGGTCGCGGAGCAGGCGGTAATCATCGTAGGCAATATGGGTGAATGCCGGGCCGCCCTTGCAGTCACCGACGGCCCAGATGCCCTCGGCGGAGGTTTCCAGGCTGTCGTTTACAGAAATGAAACCCCTCTTGTCGGTCTTGATTCCTGCGGCGTCCAGGCCGAGATTCTCAGTTTTCGGGCCGCGGCCTGTGGCAATAAGAACAAGATCGGCGATGATGGAATCCGGTTCAGGCCTGCCGGATGCAGACTCCAGGGTGAGGATGAACTCATCATCATTCCCCGCAGCCGGTGTAATTCCTGAAGGGTGGACAGCGGTGATAACCTGTATACCTTCATTTTTAAGAATTTTTTCCATTTCCCGGGCAATATCCTCATCCTCCCGGGACAGCAGATGCTCCCCGCGATGAACAATACTGACATCACATCCGAAGCGCCGGAACATCTGCCCGAATTCCAGTCCGATATAGCCGCCGCCCAGAACAACAAGGTGCCGGGGTAGTTTTTCTATACTCTGTAATCCCGCTGAGTCTACCCATTTTACAGAATCCAGCCCGGGAATATCCGGTATGTGAGAACGGCCGCCCACATCAAGAACGATGCGTTCGGCTGTTATTGTCCGGGAACTCAAGCTCCCGCCGCTTCCCGAGGTGATTTTAACTTCCCGGGATCCGGTAAGTTCCCCATGTCCTTCGATGTATTCCAAACCGTCAGTTCCGGTGAGTCCCTTGAGAGATCCGGATCTGAAATCATCCACAATTTTATCCCGAAGTCCCCGGACTGCCGGCCAGTCAACTGTAACATCTTCAGCCGCAACTCCCGTGTTTACACCCCACCTGCCGCTGTTTCGGGCCACATAGGCCGCCCGGGCAGAGGCCACCAGAGTTTTAGTCGGGGTGCAGCCGGTGTTGATGCAGGTTCCCCCGGGTTGGTCTTCCTCGACAACGGCTACCTTCCATCCCGCTGCCGCGGCACCCCGGGCCAGAGGTGATGCGGCCTGACCTGAACCGATAATAACAAGATTGTATTTTTCTACAGACTCGGAGTTATTCATTATTGCCTCCTATTTTATACTTCCCGCATATTTGCAGGCTGCAAACGTTTTTCTGCTGCTTTAAGAAGGGCGTTGAGCATCAGGGCCAGCAGAGCAGAAGCCATGGCCCCCTGAAAAACCCAGGCGGGGTTGTCCCGTATCAGGCCGGCCACAATGGGAGAACCCAACCCCCCGGCCCCGGCAAGTGCCCCGATGGTTGCGGTTCCCACATTGATTACAACACTGGTTCGAATCCCCGTTCCGATAACCGGCAGGGCCAGGGGCAGTTCCACCCGCATCAGCACCTGCAAACGGCTCATCCCCATTCCCCGGGCGGCTTCCAGCACCGGTTCAGGAAGGGTTTCAAGGCCGGTAAGGGTGTTATTGAGAACCGGGAGAACACTGTAGAGAACCAGAGCCAGCAGCACCGGTTCAAAACCGAATCCCAGAAACGGGATGGCCAGAGCCAGTACCGCCGCCGGGGGCAAAGTCTGAGCCAGGGATGAGGCATCCCGAATCAGGGGCAGGAACGCCCGCCCCGCCGGGCGGGTTGCCGCGATACCCAGGGTAATTCCGATAACAGCAGCGGTAGCTCCGGCAGTCAGAGAGATAAGCAGATGCATCGCCGCAAGAGATAATAGTGATGCCCGGGGGAACACCCATTCACCGGCCCCGGGGAAGAGAAATCTCAATACAGGATCCAGAATGCCGGGGATAAAAAGGACGGCCATAGAGGCCAATCCCAGAACAGGTCCGATCAGGCGTTTCACGAGGCCTCTGTACCGGCGGCACTTTCCAGTAAATCTTCCATGGTGAGCTTTCCGATTCGCCGTCCTGCGGGAGAAACGGCTTCCAGGGAAGTTTCCCCTGCTTCCAGCATCATGGAGAGGGCTTCTTTCAAAGTGGCATCGGTTCTCACCGACCCCGCGGGGGCACCGGACTCCCCTCCGCCGGAAAATCCTGCCGCAGTAATCGGCGTGGCTTCACCGATAGCCGCCCCCACACTTAAGCGGGCCAGCCGGCGCAGGGCCCGGTCTTCCCCGGTAAAGTCCCTGATAAAAGGGTCGGCATTCAACAGCAGTTCTCCCGGTGCGGCAACGGCCGCAAGACGGCCTTCGTTCATTACCGCAATACGGTCCCCCAGACGGATCGCTTCATCCAGATCGTGGGTAACAAAAACAACGGTTTTCCCCAGAGTGGATTGAATACGCAGGAACTCCCGCTGGAGCACCTCCCGGGTAAGGGGATCCACCGCCCCGAAGGGCTCATCCATCAGAAGTATGGGAGGATCGGCGGCCAGAGCCCGGGCCACACCCACCCTCTGAGCCTCCCCGCCGGATAGCCGGGAAGGCCAGGCATCGGCGAACTCATCTGCAGGCAGCCCTACAAGGTTGAGCAGTTCCTTCACCCTGTCATCAATCCTATCTTTTTCCCATTTAAGGAGACGGGGAACCGCCGCCACATTGTCGGCCACGCTCATATGGGGGAAAAGTCCTACCTGCTGAATCACATAACCGATATGCCGGCGCAGTTCGGTGGCCGGAACTTCAGAAACATCCCGTCCATTTACAAATACGGCTCCCGAGTCAGGCTGCACCAGACGGTTTATCATTTTCAGACTGGTTGTTTTACCACAACCCGAAGGGCCGATAAGAACCAGAAGCTCCCCTTCGGAAACCTCAAGGCTGAGATTGTCTACGGCTTTCTTATCGGTAAAAGTCTTACAGGCATTCTGCCATTCCAGAGTCATGCAGATAGTCCTTTCATATCCAATCCCGGAGACACCCACCGGCGAATCATAAATCCCCAGCTCCGGTCTACCGCTACAGCTATCAGTATAAGGGGAATCACCCCCAGAAGTATCAGATCCGGAGCCGCCTGCCCGAGTCCCTGGAATATCATGATGCCCAGCCCACCGGCTCCGATAAGAGCGGCCACCGCCGTATTGCCCACCGCCTGAACCGACGCAGTTCTCAGACCGGTAAGCACATGGGGCAGGGCCATGGGCCATTCCACCCGGTAAAAGAGCTGCCTTTGAGACATCCCCAGCCCCAGCCCCGCATCAATCGCCGAAAGGGGCACCGAAGCCAGGCCGGCTACAGTATTCCGCACGATAGGTAAAAGGGCGTACAGAGTCAGGGCGATTAAAGCCGGCGCAGCCCCGATACCCCGGATACCCATGGCCCGGAGGAGCGGGAAGGTTCTGGAGAGAGCGGCCAGAGGGGCCATGAGGAGCCCGAACAGGGCCATGGACGGGATGGTCTGCACCGCATCAACAAATGCGGTTACAGGCTCTCCGATCCTCTTATCCCTTGAAGCCAGAATCCCCAGTGGTATCCCCAGTACAGCGGCGGAAATCACCGCCATACCGAAAAGCCTGATATGGACTATCAGTTCATCAAAAAAACGCCCTTTCCGGGCCGACCATTCCCGGAACACCGAAATAGCCTCTCCCCTGCCTCCTGCAAGCAGCAGGGCTGCAGGCAGCAGCATGACAACCAGAAGAATCCACATCCGCCATCTGCCTTTTTTAGAATGATCAATCAGCACGTAGGAGGCCGCCGGAAGTCCCCAGAATCCGATAGCCGGACTTACCCGGGGTGCCGCACCGCCTGTGAGCATCATACCCGCCCTTACCAGCAATGCCGCGGTGAGCCAGAAACAGACAACCCCTGCAGCGGCATAGAGAAGCCGCCGCCGACTGCCGTTCTTCATCAGGAATACCCCGGTGAGTACTCCGAAAGCTGTCAGCACGGCAACGGTCCCGTAAAGGGGACCCGCCAGCTGAAACCCGTTTAACAGCAGCCCGTCCACCACCCTGTTTTCCTTGAGGGCGGCGAAAGGCATGAGAAATGAGGCAGCCCCGAGAAACAAAGCCGCCAGTGGCACGACATCAAATCTTTCGCGCATAACAAAAGGTTAATCTATAAAGCCCTCTGCTTTCAGCCAGGTTTCGGCAACATCCCGGGCAGGAATGCCCTCAACGGCAATCTTCGCATTCAAAGTCTGCAGGCTCACCAGATCCAGGCTGACAAATACAGGATTCAAAAGATCGGCAATCTCCGGATACTCTTTTAAAACCGCAGAGCGAATCCTGGGTGCCGGCTCGTACACCAGCTGAACCCCGAGATTATCCTGAAGAACAACCAGACCCAGGGCGGCCAGCTGACCATCGGTACCGTAGGCCATAGCGGTATTCACACCGTCAGTTCCCCGGGCGGCAGCCTGCTCGGTAAGAGCCGTATTACCACTGGAAAGCACCAGAAGCTGGGCATCTTTCAGCTTGAAACCGTAAGCATCCTGAAAAGCTGGAAGAGAATCAGGACGGCTGACAAACTCCTCGGAACCGGCCAGTTTCACCTGCCCGCCTCCATTCACATATCCGGCAAAATCGCTCAGTGTCACCAGACCCTCGGCTTTGGCAATATCCCCTCGAATTGCAATAGCCCAGGTGTTGTTTGCCGGCGCCGGTTCCAGCCATTCCATATCGAAAGCGGCCTTATCCAGAGCCCTTACAGCCGCCAGAGCGCCCTTACTGTTGTACCAGTCATCACCGTAATCGTTAGGCGTGAAAAACCAGTTCCCGTTACCGGTGTACTCGGGGTACATATCCACTTCCCCGGTTTCCAGGGCCTTGCGGACCACATCGGTTGCCCCGAGTTCAGTTTTATCAACCACATCAAAACCGCCGTTTTCCAGTATCAGGAGAATCACATTGCCCAGGAGAGCACCTTCAGTGTCGAATTTTGAGGCCACGGTAACCGGACCTTTCATAGGCAATTCCGCATCACCCCGGGCCCAGAGACCGGCGGTAAAACTCAGTATAAAGAATAGAATGAGCATTGTTTTTATCAAGTTTCGGTTCATATTGAACCTCCTTGCCACCAAGCTTAATGGCAGAGAACCAAAGATGCAAAATAAATATTAGTATTTCACCCTGTTTTCATAACGGTATTCCTCAGCCCCTTGGCAAGAATGCAGATTCAATGAAGACTCGCTCTTATGTTCGATCATTCCATCGGTGAATTGATA
>QNBK01000148.1 GCA_003644105.1 Spirochaetota bacterium
CAAACCATATCCCAGGCCGGTCCGGCTTTGACGTTCGGGAAATCTACGGCATCGGCATCATTTCGATATATCGGTGCCAGAGCCGAGGTATCGGCAAACCACACCATTTTAAGCAGGCCGGTGATCACTTCAAGGAAGTCCATATCCAGACTGGCGGCCATGAACCAGGGGTTACCATAGTAGCCCGGATTATCAGCTTCCATAGCCGGTCTGATATCCGCCACTCCACTCAGGCCCATCTCAAAAGCTTTGTAGGACTTGAACGGGCTTACCGATAAGCGTAAACCCATCAGGTTGGGGCGGGAGAGGTCGTCCACCATCACTTCAAAACCGACGGTTTTTTCATAACCCATATTCAAACCGATGCGCCGGACCGCCGGAAAGTCGTAATCGTTGGCAAACTGATACACCAGGGCGCCATGTCCCAGAGACATCGTGTTCAGATTCCCCATCTTGAAATAGAAAGGATCGAACTCCGCATCACCGTATTCCACATAGCGTACCTTGAGCCAGAGATCCATCCAGATATCCGAGACTACATTCTGCCAGCCTGACTGATCGGTACCGAACGACCACTCGTTATTACCCCGGGGATGGTACCAGCTCCCTGTGTCGAAGAGGTCGACATAGATAACAGGCAGGTAGAGAGCCATACGGAACTTGTCCGCATCAATAACAGGGGAGAGTACCAGTTTGGAATAGGTGTTACCTTCAATAGTAGTGGTACCGATATCCCCGCCCAGAGAGTCGGATATCCAGCGGCCGAAATTGCTTTTATCGCTGTAGCTCTTTGTCTCGTATTCTCTGTCCCGGGCTACAGCTTCGGTTACAGGCTGCCCGATGGCTCCGGCGGCACTTCCTGCGGGAACGGCCCCGCCGCCATCAGCCCCGCTTTCCGGTGGTGCACCGGGAACCGCAGAAGGGTCGGCACCCAGAAAGGCAAAAGCGGAAAAGATGGACTCGATTTCCTGAATGGGTATCGTTACCGGCCGGTAGTCGGCAGAACGGGTATCCAGCCCCTGATTGGCTTCAAGAGTAACCCAGCGGCTGCCGTTTAAAGATTCAACATACACCGATCCGTGACGCACCAGTATTGATGAACCATTCTCTCCCACCTCATTGATGAACTCAGTCCCCCTGACCGCGGCAACGGCGGAAGGGGTTTGAACGGTGTACCGTTCCCCCCGGCCGCTGCGTGCTGCCAGAGTCCGCAGTTTACCCCGGAGCAGGGCGAAGATGTTTTCTTTCGATCCACCCTCGGACTGAAGGGCCCGGAGTTCAAAACTGCTTCCCGATGAGATTTTCAGTATGCTGCCGTTGGGAACCAGCTTGAGTTCAAGAACACCGCCGCCGGTTTCAATTTTTGCTCCCACCGGCAGGATTACGCCGAAATCACTTTTAATATTCTCACCATCGGGTCCTGTAATAACCAGATTGCCCGAAGGATTCTCAAAATAGACAATTTCGGCACCGCTTTCTACCGCTGCTGCTGAAATCACCGGCAACAGGAGGATAAGCAGGCTGAAAAGAACGATAATTGTTTTTTTTCTGTTAGTTTTATTCATCATATCCCCCTAGAAGCTCACGCCGGCCTGGATTTTAGATGAAACCGTCCAGGGATCGTCGGGTGTTGCCGGGTTGTATTTCACATCTGTAACCCAGGTAATCACGGCGGATTTCATTCGGAAGTTTATCAAACCGCCAATCAGGGCATTCTCCGGTGAGACAAGGGACGACCAGTTCTCGATACCTTTCTTCTCATACCAGAACTGGAAGTCGAAGTAGGGCAGAACACCCTCGGCCAGGGTGAAGGACGATTTAAGGAAGGGGTACTGCAGAGGATTATCTGCGGCCGATCCTGTGGGCATGGAAAAGGGCCCCTCTACGGAAGTGTAGAACACCAGTCCGTTCTGCAGCAGGGTGAAACCCAGAGAGCCCAGATATCCGGTACCGGCTTCTCTGGAAGCATTGCCCGAGTACAGTTCGTAACGTTCAACTTTTTCAAGATCGTAAGCCCGGTCGAAATACACCGGCTGAAAGTCCTCTCCGTTCATCCGTATCTGGGTGCTGTAGGTGAGAAAGCTGAAGAGTTTTCCTCCCAGTCCCACCATACCGCCTGTTTTCGGGTCTGAGGGGTTTTGTACAACAACATCTCCATACAAAGCCAGGGAAGCTGCGGGGCTGCTGAGCAGAGGTTCGATGATGTCCATACCGTAAACCTGGACAGTCTCTGCTTTGTCTCCCGGACCGAAGCTGGAATAACCTATGCCGTAATTCATATGCCAATAGTCTGAGTCGATTGAAGATTCGTTGGCATAAACAAAGGCATCGGTATCCCATACGCCGGAAAAACCTACCTCAAGACGGTTAATCAGGGATGAGGAGGCAAAAGCCAGGGGCCGGGCATAGAGCCTGGCGCCGAAGAGATCCCAGGCCGATACATTGGAGGTGAATACATCGATACCCAGATAGGGGAAGTTCACCAGAGAACCGTCGAAAATCAGCTCGGCACCGAACAGTTTACGCTCCGGACGGAGGTTCATATTTGTATAACCGCCGACGATAAAGCCGGTTCCCAGATTTACCCCGGGGAGGGCCCCTAAATGAACGTAGAGGGGGTCGACTGCAGTGCCGTACCGGATATATTCAAATTTTGTCAGATACAGATTCAGATATTCGGAGAACGTTCCGCCGTCGGGAAAGTACCAGTCCTTTTGGTACACCTGGAAATTATTGTCCTGCATGGTAAAACGGAAATCAATATTTAATGCCATGGCGAAATTTCCGAATTCGAATTCCGGCATCAGCTGAATTGAGTTGTAGACCGTTCCTTCCAGGGTAACCGCCCCGAAAAACATGCCCATCCCGAAAGGATCGGCTGAGGGAACTTCTTCCGGTATTTCTTCAGTCTGTGCCGTCATGGGCAGCAGTATCATTGTAAAAAGGGCAACAGCCGCGAGGGGCCGCGCAAACCTGTCTCTCATACTTTGTTCCTCCGAACTTGAGTATACCCCGGCATTCCCCGGATATCAGCTGTAAATATTGAAATTGCCGGAGGAATCCCTGGTGACTCAGAAGCGGAATTCCGCCTCAAGTCCCAGTTCCCACCCATTGGTAAAAACCTCGTCACGGTCTCCCAGTCCTATTGCCAGCCAGCCCTTTAAATGACCCGAGTCCTGAAATACCCAGCTGGATTCATGGTAAAGGGTGAATCCAATATCCATGTAGGACTCAGGAGGTGCATCCTCCCAGGGATACAAACCGGTAATAATCAGACGCTCCTTGCTCTCCATATGATGCTGCCGGGGTATGGCCCGATTCATCAGGGGAATATGAAGCACATCCTTACTGGCCGTCCGCCATTGATACTCGATGCGGCCTTCCTGCCGGGTTTCCCTCATCTCCGGGTCCCAGTTCCAGGATAGCCGGTTGTCCAGTACCAGCTTGTGGTTTCTCACCCCTGTGAACGACCAGTTCACCTGCCAGAGGACTTCCCGGGGATCGGGGACCGGCACCCCGTTGAAATCTTCTAAAGTAATCTGTATCAGGGAAGAGATTTCTTCGGTGTTGTAAAAAGGGAGAAGGGGGAAGCGGCCGAATTGCCCGAAGAGATTGATGGCGCTGAACCCCAACGATCCCCGCCATTCATTTTCCCATCCTGTGGTATCACCTTTCCGGTTGTACATCCTCTCTATGGAAAAATCTCCTGTGGAGGGAACGAAAAGATCCAGTATCCTCGATCCGCTTGTTCTGTTCAGGTTGACGGCCATCTCGGTTTCGTATTTTGCCTCCATCATTCCTTGAGTTACCCGAGCGAAAGTTTCTCCATCCTTGCTGCCGAAAAGTTCTCTGAAAGGTGCGTAGGTGAAAAGGGGTAATTGACCTCTGACGCCGTTGAGGAAGGTATTCCATACATCACCGTAATTGCTGTTGCTCAGTGAACTGGTGTTGATTGATTGAGTTAAATCCCGGCGGTATGACGGGGTTATCGACCAGCTTTCAAAGCGCAGTGGCATCGACAAAGTACCGGCCCAGCGGTTTTCCTGATTCCAGAACGGGGCTCTGCCGGACTTCATCCTCAGCTGGGGATCCCATTCCAGGGATAAAGGTCCGCTGCCGATTTTTCCATCGAATGTATGATGGGCCTCTCTGTTTATCGCCTCTCCCTCGGAGGGGAGCAGCAGAGTGAAATCTTTAATCCAGGAAGAAAAATAATCTCCCGAGCTATCCGGTGTATCATCGCTGTTCAGAATGTAGAGAATCTCCAGTTTTGAATCCCAGTTCTTACCGCCCCAGGAAGTTTCCCCTCCCCAGGACTGAATCAGTGATACCCCATCGTAAAGCGATGCACCGAACACCCGGATGGAGCCCGGGCCGAGATTCAGATTTACCTCGTTCTTTCTGGAAAATGAGACATTATCTCCGGTAACTCCCCGGGCGTAGGTATCGCCGATCCAGAAGGTATTGCTCCTGGCGGGTATGCGAATATCATGACTCCCGGACCAGTTCTCCACACCCAGACCCCAGGTTCCCCGCCAGTCGGTTTTCAATTTGACACCCAGAATATCAGCCCCGGCGGTAATAGACCCCGAAACGGCCGAATTCCCGTTGTCGATGCCGGAAAGAACCTTGCCCCCGGCTACTGTGGTTCTGCCCTCCACGCTTATATCTCCCAGAATCGGGAAGCTGCCGATTGAAGCGATATCCTCCTCATAACGCCAGTGACCCTGAAGTTCCGCTCCTCCTGTAAGGGCAAAAGCCGGATCTCTGAAGTGTATCTCATCCAGAAGTATGGTTCCTGAACGGCTTCCCGGACTTGCTGATGCATTATTGTCTTTATCAGCTCCCACAAGAACAAACCGGCTGAGTACCCGGGCATCTCTGTCAATGGTAAGAGAGGTGATGGTGTTCCCCAGGGCACTCACCGCTGTTCCTTCGGAAACATTCACCGTGATTCTGTCCCAGCCGGTAGTGGTGGAGTTCCAGGAAACCTTGATGCCCCGGCCGTTTTCATCGGTGGCCCTGGCGCTTATAGCCCCTGCTGTTCCTGTTTTATCCTGAACGTAAAAAACCATGGTCCGGTAGGCTTCCAGAGGAACCGCCGGGAACCAGGATACCGCTTCCCAGCGGTCAGTGGGTGCAATATCATCGGTACCGGGAATAACCGGGTATGTGACATCATCACCCCAGCGTATCCTCATCGCTTTGTTGGCTTCTCCTCCGGGATGAAAGAGCTCTGCCACTTCCGGGAAGGCAGATTTCAGGCTGTTGTCTGTTATTTCATCACCGGCAATATTCTGGGATGTTGCAAGTTTATCCGAAGTATCACGAATCTCGGTGCGGAAAGGGCTGCCGTCGAACCTCGGGGCTCCCATAATAACCCGACCGGAGACTGGAGAACCTGTTCCATTATCGATAATCAGCCTGAAAGCCCTGACGCTGCTCAATCTGGCTCGCTGTGAGGGGGTGAGAGTGAGGCGAAGGGTCTGCCATGTTCCCGGGGTGGACCATGCACTATTGATGGCACTTGATACTTCCGGGTTTGTACTCAGATTCCATTCAACCATAGAGCCCGGATCTGCTTTATCCACGGCACCATCTTCATGGTGGTCTTCGGACTCACCGATTTCTCCGGCCTGGAGAATAACTCCCGGAAGGGTACCACCGAGGCCTGCAGAGCTGTAATCATTCAGAAATTTTATAGGAAATTCCATGGCGGTATAATTCGAAAGATTGATAGGGCCCGAATAATCGGCCAGAAAATCTCCTGCACTCCACTCATCATCAACCTCATCAAAACGTAAATCGATCACCCGGCCTTCGGTGGGATCACCGCTGCGCCTGGCAGCCAGGGCCGGGCCGTCGTCCCCGGTACTTTCGGCCCCGGACCAGAGGTAATCATTCAGGATTTCCCTGCCCAGGCCGTCATAGGTGATGTAATCGTATTTATCTGTCGGTTTATAACTGGCACCCTGGATGAGGCTGGAGCCGGTATCCGGTTCGTTATCCGGGGATTTCACCAGTGTGGATGTAAGGAATACCAGTCCCATTCCGCCTTCATCCATCCCGAAAAGCCTCAGGTTTCCAGCGGTATCAGGTGTGGTTAAGGCCATATCTCCAGTAAGCCGGAGCCCGGCCATATCAGCTTCCCAGTCCAGAGTTGAAGCGACTTTGATTTCACCGGGGCTCTGGTCGTATTCACTTACCGTCCGGTCCTGACTGATGTTCCACCGGACGCTCTCGGCAAGTTCCCAGTTCAGCCGTGGACCAAGCTGAAAGTGATTACCCTGGTAGACAAAAAGATCGCCTCCTTCCATATCCAGTACTTCGGTTCTGAATGAAACTTCAATCCAGTCATCAGGATAGATAAAACGGCTGAACGTGAGATTGCCGCTGTCAGAGACTTCAACGGTTTTATCCCGAACACCATTTACCCGGACGATTACCGAACCGGGAACAACTCCGGTACCCAGACTATAACCCGGGTTGGGATCTCTGATGGCCAGAACGATAATTCTGGAGAGTTTATTCATGTCGGTTTCCCGGCCGGGCCCATAGACTTCGGGATCGGCAGAAGCGAAGGGGTAGCGGTTGGCTGGATCCCTTAATCCCGAGCCTGTGGCACCGTACACAGAAATGGTTTTATCGATGGTATCCGGAATAAAACCGAAGGCGGGTGCAGTCCCCGGATACAGGGCACCCCGGTCTTTGAGCAGGGGAATAATCCTCCAGGTTTCCTCGGGGAGTGGCCAGGTGGAAAGATACACATTCTGCCGTTCAAAGGGGGTGAAATGGCCGGGGTTGTAGAGGATAAGGTGATTGGTACTGCCGATTATTACCCTTGAAGTTTCCCGGAATTCACGGCCTTCCGGATCATATGGATCGATTCTATTATTCGCATCTATAAAGTCAAAGTCTTCAAAACTTCCAGAATCAATATCCGGATGCAGATTGGCATCCGGTGTGATAATGAAATCGGTAACAGTATCTGTACCAACCGGATGTCCGAGGCTGTTATTATAGTAAGCCACAACCTGCCCGTTATGGGTTTCATTCAGAACCACCAGACCTGAGGTATTATCCACGAAGTATTCTGCCGGTTCGGCCAGACGGTATTTCCGGGTGGTTCCATGTCCATCAGTACCCTCAATAGATCCCAGACGGTCTTCCAGGTAAACCACGACGTTGGAAACATC
>QNBK01000149.1 GCA_003644105.1 Spirochaetota bacterium
TCTTAAAGAAATCGACAAACAGTTTTTTATCAATATGCAGCCTATTGTTACTGTCAGTTCAATAGAGAACGGAATACCGGTAATTGAGAGGATTGATTCAGAAGCACTGATAAGGTGGCGCCACCCGGAAAAGGGTATCATTACACCTGATACTTTTATCCCTATTGCCGAAGAAACCGGACTGATTATTATCATCGGAAAATGGGTTCTTTACACAGCGACGTCTCAGATTGAAGTATGGTCCAATACAGATCACATCGATTCCAGACTGGCTATAAACGTTTCACCCAGGCAATTCAACAACGACGATCTGATTGAGTCCATCGAGAGAATCGTTAGATTCCGGGCCATCGATCCGGGGAGCCTGCAGGTTGAGATTACGGAAAACAGCTTCCTTGAGGATCCTGAAGAAGCCGCCAGAAAGATAAATAAGCTCAAGGATATCGGAATCAAAATTGCCATTGACGACTTCGGTACCGGATTTTCATCGATGAACTACTTAAGGAAACTCCCTGTGGATGTGGTGAAAATTGACCGGAGCTTTATTATGGACATCACCACAAGTCAGCAGGACAGATCGATTGTTAAAGCTATGATTGCCATGACTGCAGAATTGGGAATGGTGAACGTTGTTGAAGGTGTCGAAACAATAGAACAGCTTGAACTGTTGATGAAGTTCGGCATCCGGAAGTTTCAGGGCTTCTACTTTTCCAAAGCACTGAACCCCGAAGACTATCGGAAGTTCTATGAAAAGCACCTTCCGAAGAGCTAATCCTTGCGAACGGTAACCCGGCAGGTAACATTACCCTCTTCATCTTCCAGAAAACGGGCCTCATCTTCCATCCGGCGTTTGTAACGGGAGTACACCCAGTTCCCAACAGCTTCTGTCAGTTCATCCTCAGTCAAGCCGATTTCCTCAACGGTAAAAGCGGAATAATTCTCAAGATTACCGGAACTGACCGCCAGCCAGATTAATACCGGCAGACTCAAAACGGCAACGACTCCACCGGAAATCAGCGCAAAGGACAATGCCGGCTTCCCGGAAACAACTGTAAACCGACTCAGGATAAAGACGGTGGCAACGGTTACCAGGAATATTCCAACAACAATCAGGGTAACGGTAAAGAATCTCTTCATTTGTACATTCACAACTGTAATATAACCCTCAAAAGGAAATGAAGAAACACGTAAACAGACTAGTCCGTTCCGAATCATGAGGGTATCATCCTCTTACGGAGGTGGTTACATGCCTATAAATCTCAACGGCAGGTCTTTACTGACACTGCGCGACTACAGCCCTGATGAGATAGAATATCTGATAAATCTATCCATTAACCTCAAAGCAAAAAAACGCTCCGGCATATCCGGCACTGCGTTACAAGGCAAAAATATCGTTCTTCTATTCGAAAAAACCTCAACAAGAACCCGCTGTGCTTTTGAAGTTGCGGTGTTTGACGAGGGTGGAAACGTAACGTTCCTTACCAACAGCCAGATGGGTGTTAAAGAATCCATTGAGGATACGGCGAAAGTTCTCGGCCGTTACTACGATGGAATAGAATTCCGGGGTTACCAGCAGGAAACGGTGGAAAACCTGGCCCTGCATGCCGGAGTTCCGGTATGGAACGGCTTAACCGACAGTTACCATCCCACACAGATTTTAGCCGATCTGTTAACCATGAAAGAACATATATATAAGCCCTTCAGGAAAATGAAACTCAGCTTTGTCGGGGATGCCAGGAACAACATGGGGAACTCCCTGATGATCGGAGCAGCCAAGATGGGAATATCCTTTACCGCCGTGGCACCGCCATCGCTGTTTCCCAGCGAAGAGATTGTCAACTACGCCCGGGGCATAGCCGCCGAATCCGGTGCGGTGATTGAAGTAACCGATGAGATTGCCCCCGGGGTGAAAGGTTCCGATGCCATCTACACTGATGTCTGGGCTTCACTGGGAGAAGAAGACAAGCTGGCTGAGCGCATTGCTCTGCTTCAACCCTACCAGGTTAACGGCGATCTGATGAAAAAAACCGGAAATCCCGATGCTCTGTTTATGCACTGCCTGCCCTCTTTTCACGACAGCAATACCAGTATAGGTGCCACAGTAAAAGAAAAATACGGCCTTGATGCCATGGAAGTTTCCGATGAAGTGTTCAGATCCCGGCAGTCAATTGTGTTTGACCAGGCAGAAAACCGCATGCATACAATAAAAGCCGTTATTCTGGCCACTTGCGGAAAGCTTTAATCCTTCTGCATTGAAGAGGTAATCTATTAATTTATGGCCGAAATTATCAGGGCAACAAGAGCCTGTATTCACCTTGAAGCATTAAAGTCAAACCTCCGGCATATAAGAGCGGCAATCCCCGATGGAACGGCTATCTGCGCTGCAGTGAAAGCTAACGCCTACGGCCACGGGGTTTTGCCGGTGGCCAAAGCTCTCAGGGCCTCGGGAGTGGAGGTACTGGGAGTCTCTTCACCTTTTGAGGGTGAACAGCTCAGAAAAGGCGGAGATTCGGGAAGAATACTTCTGTTCGGACCCACAGTTCCCGAAGAAATTCCCTTATCCATTGAATCCGGTCTGGAAATTATGGTGACCGGCGAACCCTACCTCCGTTCTCTGGAAGAGGCTCTGAATACAGCGCCGGCTGAAGAACCGGTACATGTCCATTTAAAGGTGGATACCGGCATGGGCCGGGTGGGGTGCCTTCCGGAAGAAGCGGTGAATCTGGCCCTCAAAATAAGCACTCACCCAAGGTTGATTCTTACAGGTATTGCGACACACTTCCCCTCGGCAGACTCTGAAGAGCCGCATGACATCGAGTTTACCCGGGAACAGACCCGGCAATTAGCTTCTGTTGCTGAGGAGATCCGCTCTGCCGGTTTGAATCCCGGCATTGTTCATGCCGCCAATTCCGGGGGTATTGCCTTAAATCCCGGAGCATCATTCGGAATGGTTCGCCCTGGAATCGCCCTATACGGATATGGGATTGCCCTGAAAACGGGCAGGCCTCTGAAGCCGGTAATGGGGCTGAAAACAAGGATTACGGCTTTGAAAAAAGTCTCTCCAGGGACAACGGTCTCCTATGGTCGGACCTGGACATCACCCGGAAAAAACTGGATAGCCACCCTCCCCATTGGTTATGCCGACGGTTATCCCAGAGCAATGTCCAACCGCGGGGAGGTGCTTATTGCCGGGAAACGTTATCCGGTAGCCGGAAGAATCTGTATGGACCAGACGATGATAAACCTGGGCGGAAAAACCGATATTCGGCTTAACGATGAGGTAACTCTTTTCGGCCCGGACCCCGCAGGTCCGAATGCCGAAGAACTGGCTGAAATCACCGGTACTATCTCCTATGAAATCACCTGCGGTATCAGCGCCAGGGTTCCCAGAGTTTATATCTGAGAGTAATCCCTTTACACAGTCATTATGAATGTAACCGCGAAAGGTGTAAGTATTGTAAGGACGACACCGCTGAATAAGGCCGGCACAGTCCAGGCCCGACCGGAATACTGCAATGTAGCGGCCAGGGTGGTGTCCATGGATGTGGCTCCTCCGGCAGCCGGCAGAGCGGAGGGACCGGCCATCTTCACCAGAAGTGGTGCCGCCAGCAAGGTTATTATCTCCCGGAATATATTGGACAACAGGGCAATCGCCGCCCATTCTCCGCCGGAAAGCTCCCGGAGTAACAGGCTGGAAAGGCTGTAATACCCGAAACCCGCCCCAACGGCCAGAGACTCTCGAACAGCAAGTGCCGGCCACAACAAAGCTGTTGCCAAAGTCCCCGCCAGAGTCCCTGCAACAACGGCCAGAGGTAGAAGGACAAGCCTGATACCGTGCTTTCTGATAACAACAGGTACTGTGGGATCGCCTCCGGTTCCCATTCCAACCATAAACATCAGCAGATAGAGAACCACAACCGCCGGATCCCATGGTAACTGTGGAAACCCGGTTATCAGAACCCCCGAAAGAAGCCCGAGAAAGAATGCCGCAGCAGCAATGAAACTGCCCCCCATAGCCTTCCAATTACCAATACCGGAACCTATACCACTGGAATTTTCGACTCGTTTCACAGGCGGTCCCGCTGACATCTCTAACCCGGTTTTCCCCAATACCAGCCGGGCGGCCAGCACACTGCCCAATACGGCGGAAACAGCCAGAACCAGGCCCTTTAAACCGAGAACCGGAACCTGTGCCAGCAAAGCCCTATCCCCGCCGATACCAACCCCTAACAGAAATAACAACAACCTGATTACCCAGACGGTTGCCGGGTCCAGAAAGGAGAAGATTCTCCGAGAATCTCGAAATATATATCCGGCAGCCATTCCGGCAGCCATGGCAATTAATACCGGCAGCATTGTACTCTCACCGGCGCATTATATAGCCAGGTTCAAGGCATTGACCACAGGACACCCGGCGATTTACCCTTCCCCCTGTAAGAACATACGTCAGGAGTGAATCAATATGAATTATTTCAGTTCCCTGCCCTTCCGTGAGCAGGTACAGCAACTCGGAACATGCCGTTTTATGGATGCCGGAGAATTCCACGGTACCGAAGCCCTTAAGGGTATGAGAATTGTTATTCTGGGATGCGGTGCCCAGGGTCTGCATCAGGGCCTGAACCTCCGGGACAGCGGCATGGATGTAGGATACGCCCTCCGGGCCGAGTCAATCGCCGAGAAACGTCAGTCCTGGAAGAACGCCACAGAATACGGATTTGATGTGGGTACATTCGAGGAGTTGATTCCCTCGGCAGATCTGGTGATGAACCTCACTCCGGATAAACAGCACAGCCCGGTTGTTTCCAGGGTTCTGCCCCTGATGAAGAAAGGCGCCAGCCTCGGTTATTCCCACGGTTTTAACATCGTGGAAGAAGGGATGCAGATAAGAGAGGACATCACCGTCGTGATGATTGCCCCTAAATCTCCCGGATCCGAAGTCCGGGAAGAATACAAGCGGGGGTTCGGTGTTCCTACACTAATCGCTGTTCACCCGGCCAACGACCCGGAGAACAAGGGCTGGGAAATCGCCAAAGCCTACGCTGTCGGCCTGGGTTCTGATAAAGCCGGTGTGCTTGCTTCCTCCTTCGTCGCCGAAGTAAAGTCCGACCTCATGGGGGAACAGACCATTCTCTGCGGCATGCTGCAGACCGGCTCCCTGCTCTGCTACGACAAGATGATTTCGGAAAATGTTGATGAACGCAAAGCTGCTTCTCTGGTTCAGTTCGGCTGGGAAATTGTTACCGAAGCTCTCAAACAGGGTGGAGTCACCCACATGATGGACCGCCTCTCCAACCCGGCTAAAATCCGGGCTCATGAGCTCTCCGAACGTCTCAAATCTATTATGGGCAGCCTTTACGTCAAGCATATGGACGACATTATTTCAGCAAAGTTCTCCCAGACAATGATGGCGGACTGGGAGGCTGATGATAAGGATCTTCTCGGCTGGCGGGAAGAAACCGGTGCTACCGCTTTTGAAAGGGTTCCCCATGCGGATCATCTTCCCACACAAACCTACTTTGATGATGCTGTGGTGATGGTGGCTATGGTGAAAGCCGGAGTTGAACTGGCCTTTGAAACCATGGTGGCCAGCGGAATCAAGCCCGAATCCGCCTATTATGAATCCCTTCATGAGCTGCCCCTTATTGCCAACCTGGTAAGCCGCAAGAAACTCTATGAAATGAATCGTGTAATCTCGGATACCGCCGAATACGGGAACTATCTTTTCACCAATGTCTGTATACCTCTTTTAGGGGATTTCATGTCTGAACTGAATGAAACTGACCTCGGAAATACCTACCCGGCGAATGAAACTATTGACGATGTGGAGCTGATTGCCGTTAACGAAGCAATCAGAAATCATCCCATTGAAGAAGTGGGTAAAGTACTTCGTTCCCAGATGAAAGGAATGAAAACTCTCGCAATCTGATACCGGAAGTTAAAAAAAGGCCGCCATCATGACGGCCTTTTTTCTTCTTTTTCTTGACGTTATTATTCATATGTTTTAACTTACAGTAGTACTTTTAAAAAAGTACTATTATTTGTCCATTCAAGGAGCAATTTATGGCCAGACCAAGAAAAAACCTCAAGTATGCCGACTTATTAAGTCCTCTCAGCATCACAGATTTAAAATTACTGAAAGATGAGGTCTCTACAGAAATCCGTGTAAAAGGAACAGAATTAAAGAAAGCTGAATCTGAAGAAGCAGCTTTAAAAATTCGGGATAAAATTCGCATCGGCAGTAAAATAACTTTCAACGAGAAAGCAACCGGCGGCAAATCAATAAAAGCCCAGGTAATCGGAATTTTTGCCGACAAAGTTCAGGTGGAAGTCGGCGGACGTAGGCGTTCTGTAGCACTTGTAAGGGTTTCAAACGTAGATTAATCAATTACCCTTTCATGTGAGTATTGAGAACCACCTTTTCAGGTGGTTTTTTATTGTTCAACAATACAACCTCAGCTCAGTTTGCGAAGGCGGTCCCTGATACCTGCAGCTCTTTCATAATCCTCACTTTCGATAGCCCTTGAAAGTTCTTCAGAAAGACGCTCCTTAAATCCCTTCATCACCTGAGAGCCGGATTCCGCACTTTTCATCTGAGAAATCACCTGAGATATATGCTGTATGGATCTTATTTTTTCAAACTCAAAAATTGCTGTTGAGACAGGCGGCAATGCTTCAATATCCGCCATGCCTTTTTCCAGTTCCTTCATGGCCCGGGAAGTATCCTCTTTTCCCAACAAAACCATTGCTTTGGAGATGGCATTCATTCTACGAATGTACGGCCGATACTGAAGCATCTCTTTTCGAGCCTCATTATCATAGTATTTCTCCAACAATTCTGCGATATTCAGGTTGTGCTCTGTATCCCGGGCTACACGGACGTACTGCCCCACCTGAAACAACGCCAGATAGCGGTAGTAATACAGAATGCCCTCATCTCTGAGCTTACGGAAATCATTATCCTCAAGAATCAGGATTCCCCCGGAGAGCTCGGTTTTATTTTTTTCCTTTGTATAAGCTGCCAGCAGATTCTCTTCACCCCCGGGCTTCAATCCATCTGGACGACCGTCCAGATTGTACTGTTCAATTCCCATGGGTTGGCGAATCTGCATTATCTCCTGGCCCTCATCACTTTGGAAGAAACGGACATTGTTCTCAGAATCATACGGCCAGTCA
>QNBK01000150.1 GCA_003644105.1 Spirochaetota bacterium
GCCTGGAAAAATCCACCGATCCCCGGACAAACCTCATCAGCCGGTCTCTCATTCTCCGGGAACGATTCCCCCCGGAGGGGATAGCATTCAGAATCAGGGCGAGAGAAGTCAGTAAAAAAGGGATACCAACCAGTACTGTCAGGGCCATAAACAGGTTTACAGGGTTGCTTCCGGCGTATGAAAGAACGCCCCAGCCCAGCCCGCTTCCGGTGAGAAATCCGAATAGCAGAAGGATAACGGCTATGATGCGGTAGAGACGATTTACCGTTTTCCCCGGAAGTACCGCGGTTGCGAAACTGCGCCTGGTTTTCAGCCAGGAATACAATATCCGGCGTGGAGTTATCCTGCCTCTGTAATTCAGGAACCAGGTTCTTAAGTTTTCAGAAGGGGATAAGGAGTCTAATTCCTCCCCGAGAAACAGCTCGTAATCAAGAATATCCCCCAGGGTCCATTTGAATCTCATTCCAGTTGTTCCTCTTTACTGCTGGTTCTTGATAATCTGATAAATCCGGCTTTCCGAAGATTCAATTATTTTCTTTTTCCGTTCCTTGTTGGTTAAGAGTTTTGTAATTGCCGCAAGAAACTGAATATGGGGAACGGGGTCTGATGATGGGGAGAGAATCAGAACAATGATATACACCGGGTTGTTATCCATGGCCTGAAAGTCGACGCCGTCCTTATTTACGGCAATTACGGCCTGAATTTTGTTTATTCCCTGAATCTTGGCATGGGGTAAGGCGATACCATCCCCGATTCCGGTGGTCATGGTTTCCTCTCGCTCCAGAAGGGCCTTATAGGCCTCATCGTAATCAGGGATAACACCTTTATGGTCCAGAATGTTCAGCATTTCTCTAATCACTTCATTTTTCTCTGTACTCTTTATATCTGTTGTTATCTGATCTGCCGGGATGTACTTCAGGATATTTACCTCGGGTTTTGAATTATCATCACCATCATCAGCATCATCAGAAACAGAGACTTCCACCAGTTTATTCAGCTCTTCGGGTTTAACGACATCACCCACTTCCCGGAGAGATTTATCAAACTCAAGAAGGGTTTCATAGAGAATAGTGTGAAGGTAGTTTGTATCATCCTTCTTATGACTGAAATCAATATTTTTCCCTTCTTTGGATATCAGAAAAATTATACCCTGTTTTTTCAGAATATAGGTATTTGGATTTTCACTCTCTTCATCCCGGGAATTAAAGAAACCTTCCTCAGAAAAAATATCCAGAAGACGGTCCATCACCAATGTTGTCAGGTATTCATTCCCGAAGGAATACTTCGATGAGACGATGTTCTTTACCCCTTCCAGTTCATTCTTTTCGGGCCTTATACCCAAAAGGCCCATGAAGTACTTAATGGTGGTGCCTTGAAACAACAAAGTGAAAAGGATGAAACCGAATGTAAGATGCAGTATTACCGCCCGCCCGGGAAAAGAGGGTGGTATGGAGAACACAAGAGCAACGGGAACAGCCCCCCGGAGTCCTCCCCACAGCAGTATGGCCTGATAGGATCTGGAGATTCTCCTTTTACTTCCTGCAAAACAATTATACAAAGGAATCAGGATATAAATGACACAAACCCGGGCGATAACAATCACCGGTATTGATATCAGGATAATCCGGATAAAATGTCGAATCGACTGTGAAGTATTAAAGATGCTGAATTCGGTAAACCCGAGAAGCAGAAAGACAAAACTGTTGGCAATAAAGGAAAAGAACTCCCAGAAATGATGCAGGCTGTCCCTGTTCCGCCTGCGAATTGTGTAATCCGAGGTTGCCGTAAAAACAAGCCCGGCTGTTAATGTGGAGATTACCCCGGAGACGTTCAACCGGTCGGCAAGAATAAAGGAAATATACGCGGTAATCAGAGTTACGGTGAACTGCAGTATCATATCACCTTTTCTGATTTTCAGCATCAGAGTTCCCAGGAATCCCACAATACCGCCTATCAGTATTCCCCCGAAAAGAACGACAACAAAGGACAACAGCCCCGGCCAGAAGTTCTGGACAATGTCCTGATAACTGTGAATCTGCTTTTCCAGAATAATTGTGAATAAAACAATTGCCGTGGCATCGTTGAAGATACTTTCACCGTCAATCAGGGTGAGCAGCCTCTTGGGAGCTTTAATCTCGTTGAACAGGGCTATTACCGCCACCGGATCGGTAGCCGATATGAGTGCACCGAAAAGAAGTGCCCCTCCCAGGGCCAGAGTAGAGAACAGAGGCAGAGATACACCGATTACAGCTGTGGATATAATGATACCGAAACAGGCCAGAAAAAGAATTGGAATCAGATTTTTATACAGCAGTTTGATATCAATATTAATAGCTGCATCAAAAATAAGTGTCGGGAGAATGATAAACAGAATAAGATCCGGGGAGAGTGTGAGCTGCCGCATTGGAGAGAGAATCAGAATATGCTGAGCTGTCAGAGCCCAGAGACCTCCGATTACAACCAGACCGATGGTATAGGGGAATCTGACTTTTTTAAGAAATATCGATGATAGAACGGCAACCGTCAGCAGACTGATTGTGATAATTACACCGATTTCTACACTTTGATCCATTTTAATTTCACTTAACTCCGTCTATTCTCATTTTCAAATCGAATTATGTATCGATAAGGAAACTCGATAAAGGTTTCATAGAACACATCCTTTTATTCCAGTAAGGTATCTCCATGTTCATCATCAATCCTCACATACATACAGCTGAAGTGAGTCCCTGCGGTAAGGTTAATGCATCCCGGCTTGTTTCGCTCTATAAAAAATGGTAATCCAGAGTTGATACAGACGGCATGAGATTAAATATCAAGAGTAATGCCTCACCTGGAGTCCCGGCTTATGCTGCAATAATAATTTCGGTGTTCCTCTGGGGCGGCTCTTTTGCTGCAACACGGCAGGGGCTTGGGGAACTCGGGGTATTCAGTTTGATGAGCCTCCGTTTTTTAAGCGCAGGGGTTGTATTAGCTCCTTTTCTCCCTCGATTTATCAGATCGTTCCGTAAATCCGTCAGAAAGGGTGATGGTAAGCAGCTTTTTATCATGGTGCTGCTTCAGCCCTGCCTGTACTTTCTTTTCGAATCCAATGCCCTTCGGTGCCCAAAGGCCTCTTCTGGGTAATTTTCTGGAATTTTTTGCAATGACCTCTGCCGCAGGGTACCTGATAGCCGTCCGCAAACTCAGCAGCCGTTATGATACCTGGCTCCTGACAGCTCTTCAGATTTATACGGGTATGATTTTTTTCTCCCCCGGGTATCCGTAACCAGACTGCCCTGGCTATCGATAATATACCCTCAGATGTCTACTGCAGGGTATCCGATGGCGTGTGAAGACTTTCATGGGCCATAGCGAGATTTGCAGGAAATATCTCACTGAAGGGATTTTCCAGGCATGCCGAACGGAAGGCCTCCAGGGCCTGAAGAGGAGAACCTGAAGCCATCAGCGACAGGCCGAGGGCATTCTGCCAGTCAGCCTGCTCCCCGCCCATCGCCAGGGCCCGCTGCAGATAAACCACAGCTTCTTCAAAATATCCTGAAGCATAGGCACAAATTCCTGTATTCGCAGCGTATTCGGGACTGTGAGGTGCTCTGTCCGCAGCCTGCCGGAATGCTTCAAGGGCCTTTTCCCACTGATGTTCAAGATAGTACCAGTACCCGATATCAGCATGAAACCGGGATATGTCCGGATTTGAACTGACGGCGGCATCAAGATGAATTCTGGCCTGTCGCCGAAGACTGGAATCCAGCAATTCCAGCCGCCCCAGAAGGTTCATTGCATCCGGGTTACCGGTTTCCTTTTTCAGGAGTTCCCCGGCTTCCTCCCGACGGCCGACAGCCAACAGTGCGGCGGCAAAACCTGCCCTTGCGTTAGAGTTATCCGGCTCCAGATGTCGGACATCTTCCCATGCATTCAAGGCCAGAAGGCGCCATTTATCACCATCAGAAGTACGAACCCGGGTGATTAGATCCTCAACAGCAAGCATACCCGGATTGTCCAGGGATACAATCGGAGCAGGATTTGCCGGCTCTGTTTTCTCAGCCTGAAGGGTACAGAATACCGCCATCCTCTCCAATGCCCAGGCGGCCTTTTCTGTATTGATAAGAATTTCCCTGTAAAGTCTTTCACCGGCTTCCGCATCTCCCATAGACCCGAGGAGATCGGCTTTATCGACCAGCATTCCCGAATCTGAGGGTTTTATCAACAAAGCTTTTTCAAGAGCTTCAAGTGCTGATTTTTCATTGCCCAATTCCAGGAAACAGGAATATTCACCATAGGGAAAACTCTCGTCCGACGGAGCTATCTCCCCGGCACGTTGATAGAAGTCTATGGCTTCTTCCAATCGGCGCTCCCGATAAAGCCACCAGGCATAATCCCGCTGAAAATCACTATTTCCACCTCCATTTACAGCAGCAAGACGATAGTGCTTTCCGGAATTTTCCCAGTCGGCTGCTGAAGAGTCACTTCCTTCAGCGGCGTAAGATCTTTCATCCTCAAGCCGGGCCAGAGAGTTAATGGCAAAAGCATCTTCACTGGAATCACTCCCACCTTCCACTGCTTTACTCAGTAATTCCCATGCCTCAGTCAACCTGCCTGACTGTCTCAATGCATCCCCCAGATTCCCCATGAATACGGTATTTTCCGGCATTTTCTCTACAGCCCGGCGATAGGCATGAATGGCTGATTCCAGAGATTCTGATTTCATAGATCCGGCCTCTTCATCCCATCCGGTTTCCATAAAGTGCACACCAAACTGATTCCAAAGACGCGGGTTATCAGACTTATTTTCAAGAGCCTGGCGCAGTGATGCTTCTGCCAGTTCTGGAGAGCCCGCAGCTCTGAAAAACCAGACCGCATCTTCCAGAAGATCCAGATCTCCTGGTTTTAATCTCAGTGATTTCCGGTATAATTCCAGAGCTTCGGTAACGCAATCCTCATTCAGCAGCTTTTCTGAGAGTCTCTTCAGTAAGGAAAGGTTTTCCGGTTGATGGCTCAAGCCGGAGAGGAGGATAGATTCCTCATCTTCGAATCGGCCGGCCGAGGCAGCCATATCCGAGGCATTCAGCAGCCAGTTGATATATTCCGGCTCATCCGCCTCTACAGCAGATGCCGCTTCAATGAACAATCTCATGGACTCTGCAGGGTTAAGAGTTCCCCTGAAACCTCCCCATGCGGCTTTCACACCCGGATTATCCGGAAACTCAACAGAAATAAAATTCAGAACTGCTTCAGCTTCATTCAGGAACCCCGCCAAAGTGAAATATTCAGCCAGTCCAACCAGATCGATAGAATCCTCCCGTGGATAGTTCTGAATCAGTTCAGCTGTCAGCCCGGGAATACGGGATTCCAACTCCTCAGCATTCACCGGCTCCCCTATTATCTCCAGAGCCATGGATCGAAGGATACCCAGCAAGTCTGCAGGCAATCTGTGCCCTTTTCCGAGAAGCAGGTCCCATTCAACCCGGGCTCTCCCGGCGGCGGCTGATCTGGCAGGGTATGAAAGATCCGGAGAAACCGCCAAATCGTTCCAGCAAATGGCAATCCAGCGCCGGAAATCCTCTTCATTCCGGCTCAGAGCCAGACCGCCGAGAAGGGTACCCACTGCCCGGGCAGGGCGACCGGACTCCCGTTCGGTAATACCCAGAGCCAGGCGACAGGAAGGATTCAGGGGGCTGAGAGTTACGGCTTTCAAAAATGCATCCTGAGCAGCTTCCAGCCAGGTATTTTGAAAGGGATCGGTACTACCCTCCCAGGCTTTCTTGTACAAGAATCCCAAACGTATCCAGGATTCTGTACAACGATCATCCAGAAGCAGAGCGGTTCTCCAGGCCATATGAGCTGATTCGGAATCTTCGGAAAGCAGTAAATCACCTTCGGCAACAAACCCTCTGGGGTCCGAAGGCCTCAAGCGTTTGTATTCCGCTATTTCAACCATTAGAGTATCCCGGACTGCATCCCGGGGATTCTTCTGCCAATTCTTGATATCATCCTGAATCAGCATAATCCGGGCTTCAAGAGCCCCCTTAACAGCAAGGGCAGCAAGTTGATTTCTGGCCTTCTCCAAGGAGTCCAGATGGAGATCGACAAGGAATCTGATGAAGCTGATACCTTCACCGGTTCCACTGCGGGATAAATGACGCCTTGCTTTTTTTAGAAATTTGCGGCGGTTCACCTCATCTGTTCCAGGAATCCCGGAAAGGAAAAGCAATGCTCCTGCAGCCGCCTGATGAGCCGATAACCCGCCCAACCGCTCCAGATTCCGCAGATGTTTTACCGCTGCAGGGATTCCGTCAACCAGAGCATGGATTCTCACCAGACCGGCCAGGGCCTCCCGGGAAGTGGAGGGGTAATCTGCGGCCCGCCTGAAATCATTTGCAGCTTCATCGAGGACTTCAGGTGACGGGGTTTCAGGATTCTCCGCCAGAGCACGGTAGAAACGAAGTCTACCCCTGTTTAACAACCCGTCGGCTGAATCATCCCAGTCATCCGCTGTGAGTGTTTCTTTTAATGAATCAAGACGGGAAAACCGCATAGCTAACTTAAAGAGCAATGCGAGTTCTTCCGGTTTTTTCCTCAGAGCTGAGATAGCCTCATCAGGATCTCCGGTGTAGGCTGATTCAGGAATATCGGGAAGAGAACCGAAGTAGCGCCAGAGGTTAAACCGGTTCAAGCCTTATATCCAGATCCCGTTCATGGGCCAGGTTCTCCATGTGTTCCCGAAAATCAGCCACGTGTAGCGAGGCAGGAAGTATTACCCGTGCTTTCATTCTGAATACCGGTGCCCCGGTCCATGGAGCGGCGGAAGATGAGGTGTCCAGATCTTCGATACTGATACCAAGAGACCTGATTTCCCGGGTAATGGAATGTACGATACCCGGACTGTCCAGGGAAGAGGATTCAACAGTATAAGGACGCCCGCCTTCTATAGCATGGGGAGCAGAAGTAGCAGTGGCACAGAGTTGGATCCCTATCCTCTTTGATTGGGCAGAAGCTTCCCCGGCAATTTTCTGAACTGCTGCGGTATTTCCACTTACCAGAATGATGACGGCAAACTCGCCACCGAGAACAGTCATTTTACTGCTTTCCACATTCCCCCCGGTATTCTCAATCCACGATACGA
>QNBK01000151.1 GCA_003644105.1 Spirochaetota bacterium
ACAAAAAGGATAACTGCCGCACCGGATGCAAGAATTGAAACCGCAGCAGCCCAGAGTCCGGCCATGGCACCAACCAGCCCCGCATAGGGGCCCACAACTACAATAGCGTTGAAAATCAGCAGACTCAGACTCACCATGGAAATCCGCATCACATTCCCTGCGGTAGTTTCCCGGAACTTCTCTGTACCAAGCTCTTCCATAGCCTCAGCGGCAAGATCCACAGGACTTCCCAGAGCTCCGGAAATCTCTTCTTCGCTTTTCCCCTCTTCCCGACTGACTCGGAAATGTTCCCGGTAATCATCCATTACAGCCTGAAGGTCTTCTGCAGAAAGCCCGCGAAGTTCCCTCTTCAAGGCTTTCAGATATTGTTTTTCAGTTTTCCTTTCCTTCATACCTTCACCTCCCGGTTCTCACTTAATATCCGGCCTATTCTCTCCAGGAAATCTTCCCATTCCAGGCGTACAGCCTCCGCACGATCCTTGCCCTCTCCGGTAATCCGGTAGTACTTGCGCGGGGGTCCGCCGTCTGATTCCTCAAGGTAAGTTTCAAAAATACCTTCCTTGGAAAGCCGGCGTAGTATCGGATACAACGCCCCTTCCGAGATGTCGATATCCCTGGAAATCTCCTGAACCAGCTCATAGCCGTAAAAATCTTTCCGGCGCACCAGATCGAGAACACAGAGCTCCAACACCCCCTTCTTGAATTGATTGTTCATCCTTTCCTCCTCAACCTTTCGCCGAGCGTTTATACATACTCTAGTACTATTCATCGTATAGTACTATTCATAAGATAAACCTTTCCCGAAGATTGTCAAGTCCCTTATTGGATAAATTTGATAATTGACCTCTGCCACCCTGAGGATGGCCGATTATCTCCTCAAAACAGGAATACCTTGTATAAATCTCCATGTAAATGGAGTTTTTCCTTGCGTATATCTCCATGTTCATACATATTTACCACAGAATGAAAAGAAATATTGAAAAGACATTGATTGAGTGGATACAAAATAATAACCGAAAACCACTACTCCTGAACGGGGCAAGGCAAGTTGGTAAAACATTTATCCTTAAAGAATTCGGGAAAAAGCTTTTTAAGAATATCCATTATTTCGATCTGGAAGAGCAGAAATCTGTTTTGAAACCTGTTTTTTCTGAAGGACCTCTGAATCCTAAAAGTATCATCGATAAATTGAGCTTTATCAGTGGTAACCTGATCGATATTAATACTGATCTTTTAATTCTGGATGAAATTCAATCCATACCCAGAGCCATTACCTCGCTGAAGTATTTCAACCAGGACATGGGCAGGTTGGCCGTTACGGCTGCCGGATCCAACCTCGGAATCGCCCATGCTGAAGAAGCCTTTCCAGTAGGAAAAATAGATTCATTATTCCTATACCCGATGAATTTCGAGGAATTTCTTATCGGCATAAATGAGAATAGGGCCGCCGAATTCCTTTCGACTTTCAAGGGAGGAAAAACAGATGATATATATCATACCCGATTATTTGAACTGCTTAAGGTCTATTTCATTACGGGAGGGCTGCCGGAAGTTATACTTGAATACAAAAAAGAACAGGATAATCCTCTCACAGCTTTCAGAAATATTCGCAGATTACAGGACACACTGTTACTTCATTACAGGAATGATTTCGGGAAGTACTCAGGAAATACTAATTCGAGGCATATTGAACGTATATTGAACTCAGTTCCATCACAACTTTCTAAAGTCCAGGACAGCACGACCAGGAAATACACGTTTAAGGATGTTGTTTCCAAAGGTTACAGAAGCTATGAGGATCTGGCAGATCCCATTGACTGGCTTGTAAAGGCCGGGTTGGTAATCCGGTGTGATATAACAGAACACCCGACGATTCCGATTTATGGAAATACTCTGGAAAACAGTTTTAAACTATTTCTATTTGATATCGGGATTCTCGGAGCGATGGTAAAACTCCCGCCGGAAAGAATCATGCAGTATAACTATGGAACATATAAAGGCTATTTTGCTGAAAACTTCATTCTACAGGAAATGATTTCATATGGCTTCAAGGATGTCGCAGCCTGGAGAGGAAGAACTTCGGAAATCGAGTTTATCTTTCAGCTGGGCGATCAACTGTTGCCTGTGGAGGTTAAAGCCGGGACCAATACAAAGGCAAAAAGTCTCTTAACCTATATCAATAAATATCAACCTGAGAGGTCGTTCAAATTTACCGGAAATAAATTTGGAGTTGACCGGATAAATAATATCTATAATTACCCTCTGTATATGGTGTCACAATTTCCACCGAGGGACATGTAAGCCCGGCAGCGATCCCATGGCTGTATAGACTTACAGCTACACATCAATTTCTTCTGGAATCCCGCCGATAATTTTTTCGACTTTAATGGTCAGCAGAAATCCGGCACCCGGGGTATTCAGATCGATACCCTCTTTTATCAGCAGCTTGTTCAAATAATCGATCTGATTCGAATTGTCCATAATGCCGATGAAGGTTTTTGAATAGGGGGATTTGCCCTTGAAGTGAGAGAGACCGGCAAACATGGGGATATCGTAGGCCATCTTCTTTTCCAGGGTTTCACTGTCCAGTATCAAAGATGTTTGAGCCCCGATTTCCACCAGGCTGGAGATAACTGTCTGCATTTTCTTCTGGTCGGATAAAGCCAGAATAAAGAGGTATTCGCCATTGTTCCCCTTCTGAATGGGGATGACATCATTTTTAGCAATTTCAGCCCGGAACTCCTCACTGGATTCGGAGAGTATAAGTTTATTCCGGATATGTTCATCGCTGAAAAGCCGGGCCGTCTTAGCCAGAACCTGCAGGTATTCCTTGTTCTCATTTCCTGGAAAGATAAAAAGTAGAAGTATATTTACGGGCTTATTATCGATCGAATTGTACTTAATTCCGCTGGGCATGGTAGCCGCCAGTATTATCCCGTGAGGCACAAGATCCGTCTTGCAGTGAGGAATAGAAATACCATTACCAATTCCGGTAGTACTCTGTTGTTCCCGGTCCATTACGGCGGAATATATGGCCTCAACCTTATCCGCAGGTATTATATTATTCTCAGAAGCCTGCTTCAGAAGGCTTGAAATAATAATCTTCTTGTTCTTTCCTTCCGCTTTTATCTGAATGCCTTCAGGTTTCAGATAGTCAATAATATACATTTCAAACAGCTCCTTCCCGGATGTAGTTCTGATGCCAGAGGATGAGTAACTCGATGATATTCAGATCGCCGATCAACCTTTCATTTTTATCAACAACGGGAATCTCCCCCGCTTTGTTGCTGAAGAGAAGATTAAAGGCTTTCTCTATAGGGTCGATATCAAGTACATAGTAAATCTCAGGATCCATAAGATCCCGGGCCGTATTTTTATTCCTTGATGAGGCAATCTTGTACCCGAAGGAATTTGATTCAGAATAGATTGATGCCATGGAGGAGAAGTCAATACTGATTTTTTTGAGTATATCCTGCATGGTGATAATACCCACAAGCCGTTCTTTCTCATCTATAACATAAACAGCCCTGATAACAGGGTTATCAATAAATATTTTAATCACGTTCTCAACCTGTTCATCTTCCAATACAATGGCCGGTTTAACGGTTATGAGTTTTCGGATTTCACCAACTTTTGTTTCTTTCATACATCATCCTTTTCTTTAAAGGCCCACTTGAGCAGGGGCGGGGTTATTATGGCCGATAAGATTACGATCAGTACGGTTGTGGAATACTCGGTCTGGGTAAAGATACCCCTGGTTAATGCCATGGCTGAAATGATAAGGGCCACTTCCCCTCGGGGAACCATCCCGACTCCTATCCTGGTTGACTGCCGCAGACTGAACCCGCCGATTTTTGCTCCGACTCCCGAACCAAGGATTTTACCTGCAATGGCAAAGAGAATAATAAAGATGATAAAACCGGGATTCCCGGAGATATCCCGAAGCTGTGTTTCAAGCCCGATATTGATAAAGAAAATAGCGACAAAAAAGGACTGACCCAGGGTTTCCACACCTTCACTCACGGTTCTTTTGGATCTGGTCTGCCCCACAAACAAACCGGCAATATACGCTCCTGTTATTTCCGCCATTCCCGCTTTCTCAGCAGCCCAGGCAAATAAGAAACACAGGGATAAGGCCACGGCAACTACACCGGATTCCACCTCGAGCTTTCTGGTAAAACGGATAATCGGTTTAAACAGAAAGAACCCCACAAGAAAGGACGCAACAAAGTATCCGAGAATTTTTGCCATGGATATCAGGATGTTGTTTTCCCCGCCGTGAAGTCCGAACACAAAGGTGAGCATCAGAATACCGATAACGTCGTCAATAATGGCCGCACCGAGTATTGTGGTACCCTCAGAGGAATGGAGTTTCTTGAGGTCAATTAAAGTCATCACTGTAACACTCACACTGGTGGCCATCAGGACCGTACCGATAAGTGTTGAAGAAAAGACATCCAGGCCGAAAAAACGGGAAGTAAAAAAGCCCAGTGCAAAAGGAACAAGCACCCCGCCGGCGGCAGTCATCAGGGAAGCCTTGCCCTGAGATTTCATTTGTGCAATATCCGTATCCAGCCCGGCGGTAAAGAGAAGGAGTATCACCCCGAGCTTTGCCAGCCACTGGAGAACAATATCGGTTTTGACGATATCAAGAACTGAAGGCCCAAGAAGAATACCCGTAATTATCATCCCCAGAACCGGCGGCATCTTGAACTTGATTGACAATGCCGCAACATACTTTGATAGAATAAGAATGATCGCCAGATGAAGAAGGAAATGCGGATGAACCATAAATTCATTATAGATAACAGGTCCGATAAAGCAAGAAAACAGGAAGAAAAGAATGCTTGATAAAGGAAAAGAGGTTGATATCTACTGGTTTTCGGGCACAGGCAACACCCTGCTTATCGCTCAAACCCTTGAAAACTTTCTTAAAACCAACGGATTCAAGGTAAATCTCAAAGCAATGGAGAAATCAGATGCTTCTCAGATTAATTTAAGCCGAACCCTTGGGTTGGCTTTCCCTGTAGCGGAGCAGGGAACCTTCCCTCTGGTCTGGGATTTCATCAAGGGGCTTCCCTCCCCTGGTAAACTGGGAATCCGAGATATGGAAGTTTTCATGGTAGATACCAAGATGGTCTATTCCGGCGGTATAAAAGGACCGATTAAAAAAATCCTCAGGAAAAAAGGCTTTCAAACCCAGGGAGCTAAGGAAATTGTTATGCCGAACAATCTGATGAAGAAGAAAAAACAGCCGGAGAAAGACCGATTAAAAATAGAAAAGGGCAAAATGGCGGCGGAACAGTTCGCCCGTAATCTGATATCAGGAAAAGTGGTCTGGCGGGATATTCCGATCTACTCGGATCTGATGGGCAGCTTCAGTAAAATGGAATTCAACTGGAAGCTGTTCCGCAATATATTCCCTTTAAAAGTTGATAATGAAATCTGCACCCGATGCAGACTCTGCGAAAAGAACTGTCCGACTGAAAGCTGGCGATTTAACAAGGAACAGAACAGAATGATCTGGACGAAGGACGAATGCATCTACTGCCTGCGCTGTTTTTCCTACTGCCCGGTGCAGGCCATCAGCTATGGGAAGAAGGGATATGTACAAAATAAAGGGGTTTCCTCCGGAGTGATCGGGAGGTTCCTCAAATCGTAAGATCCCAGGACTCCTGCATTTCATTTTTGAAATTTCACAAATCCTTCCTTGAACCCCCATCACACCGGGGGTAAGATTAACGTTCATTTATCCGACTTCCAGATGCCCCCGGAGAAGGAGGGATTATGGCGAACGATCCAATGCGGATCCTTGGAATGGATGCCGGCTCAGTGGCCGTCTCAGTTGTGGAAACTGATGGTGATGGTGTGATTCTCCGTGAGGAGTACCGCTTTCACAACGGGCATCCCCGGGATGCTCTTCGAACTGTTATAGCCGAGTGGTCTGCTTTGGAGGCCGGATTTTCCGGGTGGACCTCCATCACTGCATCCCGTTCCGCCGCCCCCTATGTGCTTTCACCGGATCTGATAGCCGACGATCATGTGGCGGTTATGACCGCTGCAAAACGACTCCACGGCCGTATCGGTTCTCTATTGTCCATCGGCGGAGAGAAATTCGGCCTGTTCTCCTGGTCGGGAGAGGGGGAGTACCGGAGTTTCAAGGGCAATACTTCCTGTGCGGCCGGTACCGGGGGGTTTCTGGACCAGCAGGCCGAACGCCTGGGTCTATCCTGTGCCGCCGAACTCTCCGCCCTGGCGGATTCCAATGTGAAGGAAGCTCCGAAGATTGCCACCCGCTGTGCGGTTTTTGCCAAGACCGACCTCACCCATGCCCAGCAGGAAGGATTCTCTCTGGACTCCATCGCCGACGGCTTGAGCCGGGGACTGGCGGGAAACCTTCTGGATGTGCTTCTCGATGGAAAACCGCCGGCTGAACCTTTTATCATCTGTGGCGGGGTGGCATTGAATAAAGCGGTGGTGAAGCATATTGCCGATCTCACCGATACGAATCCAATTGTGGATGATTCAGCTCCCCTATACGGAGCTATGGGTGCCTCCTGGGCTTTACTGGAGCAGGAAGAATCCCTCAAAGAAAACACCCGAATCCGAACTGACGCCTCAGAAATAATCGGGGCGCAATCGGAGGTCAATCTCGAAAAAGGATTCCGGTATCCTCCACTCACCCTGAAAAAATCCTCATACCCTGATTTTTCCAGCTACGACTCATGGGAAGTTCCGGTGGAAGGCCGCAAAGGACGCTACCCGGTGGAAGTGGAGATTTTTGAGAAGCTCCCCACCGCAGGGAATGCCACATTGGGGATCGATATCGGGTCTACCAGTACCAAAGCCGTTCTGATAAGTGAGGGCGGCAAAGTGCTGCTGGGACTCTACACCCGGACAGCCGGACGACCGGTTGAAGCCATGAAAGGCCTGCTGATGGCCCTGGAAATAGCCCTTGAAAAACACGGACCGGAAATCGAAGTGCTCGCCTGTGCCACCACAGGATCGGGACGGAAACTGGTGGGAGAGATTCTGGGAGCCGACCTGATACTGGACGAAATCACCGCCCACGCCAGAGCGGCGGTCCACCTGGACGAAGAGGTGGACACCATCATTGAGAT
>QNBK01000152.1 GCA_003644105.1 Spirochaetota bacterium
CGGTAATGTGGTTTGCGATTTTCAAAAAATGGAGTAATTAATATAATGAATAAAAATAATCCCGAAGAAAAAGAAGACAATTTTGCATCTCTTTTTGAAAATAGTTTTTCTGAGATGAAATCGTTGGAGCCCGGTCAATTAATTGAAACTGAAATTGTTTCTATATCAGGTGACCATATATTCCTGCAATTGAGTGGTAAGAGTGAAGGTCTGCTTGATATTGCAGAAATGACCGACAAAGATGGGAACCTTTCCGTTAAAGAGGGGGATAAGATAAAGGTTTTTTTCCTTTCTTCTCAAAATGGTGAAATGCATTTTACAACAAGGATTAGCGGGGATAAGGCTGGAAAGGCCGTATTGGAAAATGTCTTTGAAAGCGGGATTCCTGTTGAAGGAATTGTTGAAAAAGAAATTAAGGGTGGATTTGAAATCAAAATCGGTGATACCCGGGCTTTCTGTCCATATTCCCAATTGGGCTTGAAAAGGATAGAAAATCCTGAGTTATTTATCGGTGAGCATCTTACATTTAAAATCCTGGAGTATAGTGAAAATGGACGTAATATCCTTGTTTCAAACCGTATTATAATAGAAGAAGAGCAGAAAAAACAAATTGAAATCCTGAAAAGAACATTACATGAAAAAATGATCCTCAAAGGTACCATTAAATCAATACAGGATTTTGGAGCCTTTATTGATATAAGCGGGGTACAGGCACTACTTCCAATCTCTGAAATCAGCAGAGGTCGTGTGGATGATATTCATAAAGCACTATCAGTAGGGCAGGAAATAGAGGCTTCAATTATTAAACTTGACTGGAAAAAAGAACGCATAACACTGAGTATGAAGGCATTACTTTCAGATCCGTGGGATGAAGCTCATGTAAAATATAAGAGTGGCTCAAAACATAAGGGAGAAGTTGTACGAATTACTGATTTTGGTGCGTTTGTTTCCCTGGAGCCGGGTTTGGATGGACTTGTTCACATCTCCGACCTTAAAGGTGATGTCAGGGATAACAACCCACATGATATTTTAAAGAAGGGACAAAGTCTTACTGTTCAGATTAACAATATAGACATTGAGAAAAAAAGAATATCATTGAAGCCTGTTTCTTCAACTCAGGAAGATGAAGATAATAAAAAGTATTTCGAACCTGAATCCGATGCATATAATCCCTTCGCTGAACTTTTGAAAAACAAAACAGGTAAATCCAACAAGAAATAATAAGTGTTCCTCACCTCACCTGGCCTGAACATCCGGAAAATCCGATTAGAGTGGCAAACCCGGAGAAATAGGACAATAATTAAAGAAACGGCGGTAGAATCCGCCGAACAGGAGTGTTAAAAGATGTCAACATTACGCGGCGGCCTGATACAGATGGCTTTGAAAGCAGACACCGAGAAATCACCGGAAGAGATTCGTAAAGCGATGGTTGAGGCTCACATCCCCTACATTGAGGATGCCGGGAAGCAGGGTGTCCAGGTGCTCTGCATGCAGGAAGTATTCACCCAACCCTATTTCTGCCCCAGTCAGGATAAAAAATGGTACGACTCGGCGGAAAAAATCCCTGAGGGTCCTACAACCACATTACTCCAGGAGTATGCAAAGAAATACCGGATGGTAATCGTTGCCCCTATCTATGAAGAGGCTATGACAGGGGTTTATTACAACGCCGCTGCAGTTATCGATGCCGACGGTACCTACCTTGGTAAATACCGGAAAACCCACATTCCCCAGGTAGCCGGATTCTGGGAGAAGTTCTTTTTCAAACCCGGTGGAGAGGACTGGCCCGTATTTGATACCCAATACTGTAAACTGGGTGTTTACATCTGTTACGATCGCCATTTCCCCGAAGGCTGGCGGGCACTGGCATTAAACGGGGCCGAATACATTGTCAATCCGTCGGCAACAGTGGCGGGGCTATCAGAATATCTGTGGAAACTCGAGCAGCCTGCAGCGGCAGTGGCCAACGGATGTTATATAGGCGCTATCAACCGGATTGGACGGGAACAGCCCTGGGATATCGGGGAGTTCTACGGACAGAGTTACTTTGTTAATCCCAGGGGTCAGATAGAAAAAGAAGCCAGCCGGGATAAGGATGAACTGATCGTCCATGACATGGATATGGCCATGGTTCGGGAAGTGAGAAACACATGGCAGTTCTTCCGGGACCGTCGCCCGGATACTTACGGCCCGCTTACCAGGATTGAGTAACCCGAACTGAACAGGAGTAAATAAATATCTCTGATTATTAAGGGCGGAGCAGTCGTTACCGTCGAAGGTGCTTTGCGCGCTGATATTCTCTGTGAAGACGGCGTCATAAAAGCCGTTTCTGAGAATCTGGAGATTTCCTCAGGGGCCGAAGTTATCGATGCCGGAGGACAGCTTGTGCTGCCCGAAGGTGTACCCTCCCATACAGTGGACGATCTGCGTGCAGTGAAAGGTGCCGGAAAGTACGTGAACAGACCGGCTTTTCAACCCGTATTTAAAGCCCTGGACAAGATTACAAAAGCCGAAAGACCCAAACATTTGAAACGGTAAACTGCTGCAGAGAGGGAGGCTGCCTCGGAAAACCCGGGGTGCCACCTGCTTTCTTATCCTGCCAGAAAGAAAGCCAGAGGAATTGTAATAATACCAAGAACTGTAGAAACAACCACCATTGTTCCGGCAAAATCCGCCTTCACACCGTAGCGCATCGGAAGTACCGAGGAGAAAACAGCCGAAGGCAGGCTGGAAGCCACCAGCACCACCACTCGGCTCATACCTTCCAGGTCGAAAATTACAGATCCCGCCAATCCACAGAGAAATCCCCCTCCAATCCGCAGTAAGAGGCCTGCAAAAAGGTGCCGGTTGAAGTGAAATGCGGTTTCACCCAGGGAGACTCCCAGGGCCAGAGCGGCCAGAGGCGGAGCTGCATTACCCCCGAACTCCAGGGTTGTGAGCAGAGGATCCGGCACAGGAACGTTAAGAAATCGGAAACCGAAACCGAGGAAAATAGCCCAGAGTATGGGAGATTTCACCATTTCTTTCATTCCCCGGAAACTAAAACCCCCGGTTACGATCATGATACCCAGAGAAAAAATATAAACTGTCTGAATCTGGTCGTAGATAACAATCAGATTCATGGCAGCCATACCTCCCCAGATCTTCATCAGGGGTATCCCGAGAAACCCGGAATTCATAAAGATTACCGGGGGAATGAACTGCCTGGCATCGGCCCCGGAGATTTTTGCATATCCGTAGGAAAGCAGCAGCAGGGATGCCACAATAAATGTCGTAACACCTGCCAGATCCAATACCAGGGCTGTTCTTATATCACTGGTGTAAAGAGCATGAAAGATAAGCATCGGCATCAGAAAATCAACGATAACCTTAACCAGGGTATCCCGGGAAAGATTATAAATCCGTGAAAGAAGATAACCTCCTCCGGTAATGACAAATATGGGCAAAAGCTGCAGAAAGGACTGAAGTATCATAATTTTGTCTGGAGGGAAAACTCAGTCCATCAGTTCTTCGCGGATTCGTGAAACCATATCCACCCTGTTTTTACGTGCTTTAAACTCTGGTGTATCCATTTCCTTTTTTGCTTCTATCAGGGCCTGCCGCTGGGATTCAATTTCAGCCAGCTGTTCTTCAGTAAATGCAGATGTGTCCATATCATCAAATTGGGCCAGTCCATCTTCCATAGCCGAGACCATTTCTTCTGCCAGAGATACACCCATTGATTCAGTCAGTACCATGGTGAATGCCATGGAGAGAGTACTGTATTCCTTAAAGCTCATATCTGATTCTTTTTCTATAATCCTCTCAAGGTTCTTCCCCTGGGTTGAAGCTTCAAGAGCTGCTGTCAGGGCAACTTCAAAATTAATCTCCGGATAAGCGCTATTGAGTTTTTTTACATTACTGTAAAAATCTCTGACCTCTTTTTCTGAAATATCCAATTTATCAAGATCGATATCCTCTGAATCCACACTCTCAGAAATTGTTTGTACAGTATCAACACTGTCTTTTACCGATTTAACAAGCTGGGATGCCTCTTTAACCTTCCCGCAGCCCGGAAGAATAACAAACAATAATGCAAGAAAAAACACTGTAAGATTCCGCATTACAACCTTCCTTTGAATACCAGGTATTCATTTATATAATAGCACAGTCGTTTCATAACGGCATGGGGAAAAATTACATGATTAAGGACTCAGTTCAGAATACAGCGGTTTACAACGGAATCCATCCGGGGGTTGATAAAGTTCTGGAGACAATAGCTTCAGGGAAATACCTTAAATGGGACTCCGGCAGGCATGATATACAGGGAAATGAAAGTATCGCTTATGCCGAGCGGTCTGTACTGACAGCCGAAGGTGATTTTAACGAAGACTCTGACATTGGTTTTTTCGGAGGTTCTGGTGACCCGATTTATCTCAGGGAAGGAGATTCTGCCGTATTCTTCCCCGAAGACGGCCATGCACCCGGCCTGACAGCAAAGGGAGAACCAAGCCGGGTACGTAAAGCTGTTTTTAAAATCCGGGACCGTTAACAGCCCCGGCTCAGAAAGACAAAAGACTATTCGCCGATTATATCTTTGTAATCATCCAGCAAGCTGGCATTACCCTTCAGGATGAAGTTCATGCTCATCTCCACCCTGGGGAGCATCTTTTCAATAAAGATTTCAGCTACCTTCATCTTCCGATCGGAATGGGCGGCATCCCTTATCATCAGATAACCGATAATGATATCCGTTGCCATTTCCACAACCCGCCGGGCGTGGTAGGTGATGAAATCCGGTTTATCCACATCCTTGATGCCCACAAGAGTTTTCTCGAAATTCAGCCTGGCTTTATGGAGCTGTTTGTGCAGTTCCTCAGCGTGGGAAAAATCTTCACTCTCATATTCATCCATGATCGAAATAGCTGTACCTGTAGTAACACCGCCAATAGCTGCGACAACCTGAAGCTGCGTTGTACCTTCATATATACTGGTAATTCGGGCATCACGTGCATGCCGTTCAGCGTTGAACTCTTTCATAAAGCCGGTACCACCATGAATCTGAATGGTATCATAGGTGACTTTGTTGGCCATTTCGGTATTGTATGCCTTCACGATGGGGGTAAACATATTGGCCAACCTGGAGTACCGCTTCAAATCCGTTTTGAATTCTGCAGATCTCTCGGGATACTGTTCCTTCATCTCTTCCAGGCCTTCTTTGAGGTCTACAAATCGTGCTGTCTCATAAAACAGTGTCCGGCCGGCTTCAATGGAAATCTTCATCTCGGTGAGCATCTCGTACACCGCGGGAAATTCCCTTACCGGCTTTTTGAACTGGATTCTCTCACCGGCATATTTATCGGCTTCCCTGTACGCGGCCTCAGCAATTCCCAGGGCCTGACCGGCAATACCGAGACGGGCACTGTTCATCAGCCACATGGTATATTTGGTTAAACCTCTCTGCCTTTCACCCACCAGGGTTACAGGTGCATCGTTGAACTGCAGCTCACAGGTAGGGGAACCGTGAATACCGAGTTTATTCTCAACCCGGCGTATAGTCATGTGTTCATCCCGCTTGTAGAGGAAGAACGATAGCCCCCGGGCACCGGAATGACCGTCTTCACTACGGGCCAGAACAAGACCGATTTCGCCGTTTCCATTGGTGATGAATCGCTTCACACCGTTGAGAAACCACTGACCGCTGGCGGCCTGATGGGCCCGCAGGTTTACAGCTTGAAGATCGGATCCCGCATCGGGTTCTGTAAGTATCATAGAACATCCCAGCTCACCTGAGGCCAGCTGGGGAAGTACCGCCTGTTTCTGCTTATCCGAGCCGAACTTGTTCAGGGTTTCACCGATATCCTGCTGGAGTCCGAAGTTCAGAAAAGAGCCGTCGGCTCTTGAAACAATTTCAGCAGCAACAGCAAGCATAATGGCGGGGAAATTTAAACCATTGTACTTCCGGGGCATGGAGAATCCCATGAGGTCGGCCTTGGCAAAGATATCCAGAACCTGCCTGGTACCCTTGGCATACTGAACCTCACCGTTAACCAACTTGACACCCTCTTCGTCAATTTCAGCGGCAAGGGGTGCCAGAGTTTCACCACTGATTTCCCCTATAATCGAGATGACTTTCTTGTAGGAGTCTCTGGCATCCGCTGCATCAGTCGGAGCATAAGGGTATTTTTCCGCCTCTTTGAAATGATCTTCCTTCAAGGTTATTATTCTGTCGATATCCATATGTTCCAGATGAAATAGAATATCGTCGTTATCCAGTAAAAAGTTTTCCATGTATATCTCCTAATTCTTTGCCTTGAAAGCTTTAATGAACTTCGGAATGATATCTTTCAGATCCCCGACAATACCGTAGTGAGCAATCTGAAAGATCGGTGCTTCATGATCGGTATTGATGGCGATGATTCTGGCTGACTCATCCATACCGGCTCTGTGCTGGACGGAACCTGAGATTCCGCAGGCGATGTAAAGCTTGGGACGGACCGTTGTACCGGTCTGGCCAACCTGATGCTCCTTGGAAACATATCCGGCATCAACCGCGGCTCTTGAAGCTCCCACTTCACCGCCGAGGACATGGGCGAGCTGAACAATCAGATCGAAGTTTTCTTTAGATCCGACTCCCACACCGCCGGAAACAATCACCTGGGCGCCTTTGAGGTCAACAAGCTTCTCTTCCTGAATCTTTTTAATCACCTCCGAAGGGAAATCCGCATCCGACAACGCAACGTCGAAGTCCGTAACCTTCCCCTTGTACTCAGGCTTCGGAGAGCCGATTTTCATTACACCTTCACGGACTGTTGCCATCTGGGGCTTTTTCTCGGGACTCACAATTGTGGCCACGATATTTCCGCCGAAGGCCGGACGGATCTGGTAGAGAATGTTGCTGAAATCAACACCCCGGCTGGAATAATCACCGATTTCCAGGCTCGTACAGTCTGCGGTAAGACCGACTTTGAG
>QNBK01000153.1 GCA_003644105.1 Spirochaetota bacterium
GTAAGCATCATCAACTATTTTAAAAACTGTTTCCCGATAGGCTTGTTCCTCCTCAGTGGATTGTCTTTGAGTGACCGGATCAGCTTTGTGAATCCTCCGGATAGTTTTTCTGATGATTTGATCAAGTGATTTATTTCTTCTTCTGCATGATTTCACGACAAAACGTTCGTATTCATCCAGCAATGATAAATCCAAAGTTTCTTTCGCTCTGAAAGTCTGGAGTCCATATTCAGAATCCGAGAGAAACAGACAGTTTGCGGTCAGCAGGTTCACAAACGCCTTCAGCGCCAGAATACCGGCGTAATCTGCAAATACATCACATAGTTCTTTCATACTGACCTCTTTGAAAATTCAAAAATACTCGGACCTGAAGAGAAAGGCCGATGAAAAGCATTTGACAAGCGGTATTTCTCCTCAGCTCTACGGATGATTTCTTCACGGCTTGCCGGCCAGTATGCCTGATGCAGGACAATCCTCCGCTCCAGGTTCATCCCTTCAGTTTTCAGGTTTCTATTCGCCTTGAATAGACATACACAGATATCTGTACCGGGAGGGAATACCGAAAGGGTCGCCTCTCTCAACAGCATTCTGAATACCGTTTCAGCTCTGCTTTCCGTGAAGTCCGTCATATGCACCTCCATCAATAAACTTGATGAAAGTACTCTACAGGCGTTCTATTTAAAACTTCTGTGTCATAGAACACAAAAAGAATGGGTTAGAGCTGCCCGGGGCAGAATCAGCGGCTGAAACAGGAAAATTTGCCTCAATCCTGGCCTTCAGCACCATATTTTTTAACGAAATCAGCCTCCGCCGAAGCTCAAGATATCCGGAAATTTCCAGGTTTTTCAGGGCCCGGGAAGTATTGGCTCTTGTACCCCCGGCCATATTCGCCAGCTCTTCATGAGAAACCCTGCAGTTACCATTGTTGTCACATATTCGCTCAAGAACCCGCATTACCCTCTCCTTCAAAGAAAGTGTTCTGAGTTCCTGATTTTCCGTACTTAAAGAACTCACCACCGAAGAAAGGTGATTCAGTGCTGTAAATATCGCCTCGGGATTATCAATGAGGATTCTTTTTACAACTGAAAGAGGAATTATGGCCGCCATCAGAGTTTCGGCGACAATGATATCCGCACTGTAGGGCTTTGCGGCAAGCAGAGAATACCCGAATACTACCGGTGGATAGAGCCGACGGTACACAATTGTCTCACCGCCGAAGGTGGTTCTGCAGATATCCACCGATCCACTGAGAAGCACCATGAAAAAATCCGGTTTATCTCCCTCCCGGGCTACAACTTCCCGCTCCTGAAACTTCCGGATCACTGCCTCCCGACGGAGAACATCCATCTCTTTCTCCGAAAGCCCCGAAAACAGGGCAACCTGAGAGAATCGAAGCTTCAGCAGTGCGGTGTAATCCATCTTTCAATTAGAGTAACTGTTGAAGAATAGTCCGTCCAGTAAAGCCACCCTGAAGGGTAATAATCTTAACTTCGGATCACTGCCTCCCAAGTCCGATCCATTACCTTGTGATTTTTCACATCCGGTAATACCATCAAAATTATGAAAAAAGCGATTATACACGGTGATGTCTATCTGGAAAATAGCGTTATTCAGAATGGTGTTGTTCTGATAGAGGATAAGAAAATCATCGCTGTGGGAGATGAATCTCTTCTGAAGCAACATGGAAACATAAAAACTATAGAAATCATAGATGCGTCAAATCGCTGCGTTATTCCCGGATATATCGATACCCATGTTCATGGCGGAAACAATTACGATTGTAATGACGGGACCGAAGAGGCTGTTATCAGGATGTCCGAGTTCTATCGAAACCATGGAGTAACAGCCTATTACCCTTCTACCTCGTCAGATCCACTCGAAAAAATTGAAAAGGGCTTTGCAGCAATCCGCAATGTCATGCAGGCCGATAATATCGGGATAGAGATATTGGGCACCCATATGGAAGGTCCCTTTATCAATAAAAAACATAAAGGGTGTCAGGCAGAGGAGCAAATCCTGCCCCTCACAGATGAAAACTTCAAATATGTAGAACGTAACAGTGATATTATAAAACGGATTACCCTGGCACCGGAAATACCGGAAAACTTTAACCGTATCCGCGAATTATCTGAAATGGGGGTAGTTGTTTCCATCGGCCATTCCGATGCTGTCTATGCAGAGGTATTAAAAGCCTACCACGAAGGTGCCACCATGGTGACACATCTTTATAATTCAATGTCTTCGATTATTAAAAACGGACCCTACCGTGTTACCGGCGTATTGGAAGCAGCCCTTACCATAGATGGACTCTATACCGAGTTAATTGCCGACTGTAAGCATCTGCCGGATGAACTGATGCGGCTTGCAATCAAGTGTAAAGGGGTGGATAGGATTATGATCTGCTCGGATGCCAACCGGGGGGCAGGGCTTTCTGCTGGGGGCACTATCTTCACCTGCGGTCAGGAAGCCATTATTGAAGATGGTGTGGCCATGGTTCCGGACCGCAGCGCTTTTGCCTCTTCAATTACGCCCATTGATCAGATGGTTCGCAACTTGATTAATTATGTCGGTGTATCCCGTCTTGATGTGGTACGAATGGCCTCAACCACACCCGCCAGGATGATGCACGTTAATAACCGTAAGGGATCTATTGCCCCGGGTAAGGATGCGGATATTCTTTTGGTGGACAATGATTTCAACGTAAAGACCACAATTTGCCGCGGAATTGTTTACTCGGTAGCCGGGGGTAGAACGAAGTAGATGCGGTATTCATCGCCCAAACAATAAACCCTGTTTCAAAGTTTTACAGTTGGAATAATTGACAGCTGGGTGCATCGGGGCTACACTACTTGTACAATTGTACATTTTATTTTGGAGTGTATTTTGAGCCTTGTAATAGATACTTCAGTGATAATTGCTGTAATTACTAACGAACCGCACAGACAACGTCTCCTGGAAATTACTAGAGCTAAGGAACTTGTAGCCCCCCGTTCTGTTTTCTGGGAAATCGGGAATGCTTTCTCTGCAATGCTGAAGCAAAAACGGATTACCCTGGAACAATCTTTAATTGGCATCAAAAGTTATGAAATGATTCCCATTCAGATGGTGGATATTGATTTGGAATCAGCATTGATAATATCTGAAAGACAGAATATTTATGCGTATGATGCTTATTTAATAGCTTGTGCACAAAAATACAAGATACCACTGTTAACTCTGGACAAGAGGCTCAATATGGCGGCCGTTAAAGAGAACGTCTCTCTTATGGAGGTAGAATAATGGAAGTTTACACGTTTTCAGAAGCAAGAGGGAACTTTGCAACAGTACTCGATATTGCTAAAAAACAGGGGTCTGTTCGTATTAAGAGACGTGATGGTCAATCTTTCATCATTACATCGGAAAAGCCTAAGGATTCACCGTTGGATGTTGAAGGTTTGGCTCTGGACCTCAGCAGGGATGAAATCATTGATTTCATCCGGGAAGGAAGAGAGAGAAGAGTTACCAAATGAGTTTACGAATCCGGTACCTGACCCGCCCCGGATTTGATACCCGGAGCGGCCGTTTTTTAGTGTCTGAGCTGGCTACTCCCAGTACTTCTCCATCCGTCCTCGAAGTTCAGCTGTATAAGCATCCCAGTCGGTAATCGGCTTTGCCGCCAAACCTTCCTCGCAGGCGGCTTTGGCCACGGCCACAGCTTCCCACTCGATTACCCGGGGATCGAAAGGCGTGGGCACCACGTACTCCGGGCCGAACTCGAAATCCCGGCCGTAGGCCTTGCGCACCTCGTCGGGAACCGGCTCCTTGGCCAGGGCGGCCAGGGCTTTGGCAGCGGCCATCTTCATACCTTCTGAAATCTCCGTAGCCCGAACATCCAGAGCTCCCCGGAAAATGAAGGGGAAACCCAGCACATTGTTCACCTGGTTGGGATAATCCGACCTCCCGGTTCCCATTATCACATCACTTCTGGTTTTAACCGCCAGGGGGTAGGTTATCTCCGGATTCGGGTTGGCCATGGCGAACACCACCGGTTGGTCGTTCATCGAAAGAAGCATCTCCGGGGTAAGAACATCGGCTACCGACAAACCGGCAAAAACATCCGCCCCTTTCACCGCTTCGGCCAGAGTCCGCTCGGGACGACCGGTGGCAAAAGTGGCTTTCTCTTCACTCAGATTCTTCCGATCAGTCGAGATAACACCCTTGCTGTCGCACATGATGATGTTCTCATTTTTCACACCGGCTTTCATGAACATTTTTCCGCAGCTGATTCCCGCCGCTCCGGCGCCGTTTATCACCACCTGCATCTCTTCCAGCTTTTTCCCGGCCACCTCCGCCCCGTTCATCAGCCCGGCGGTGCAGATAATGGCGGTACCGTGCTGGTCGTCATGGAAGATGGGGATGCTGCATTCTTTAATCAGGGTCTTTTCAATCTCGAAGCAGTCCGGCGCGCCGATATCTTCCAGGTTCACTCCCCCGAAGGTGGGTTCCATGGTTTTCACCATATCAATGATTTTCTTCGGGTCTTTGGTGTCCAGTTCAATATCGAACACGTCGATGTCGGCGAATCTCTTGAAGAGCACGCCTTTGCCCTCCATCACCGGTTTCGAGGCCAGGGCTCCCCGGTCTCCCAGTCCCAGTATGGCTGTGCCGTTGGTGATTACCGCTACCAGGTTGCTCTTGTTGGTGTAGCGGTAGGCGTCATCCGGATTGTCCGCGATTTCCAGCACCGGGTGGGCCACTCCCGGGGTGTAGGCCAGGGCGAGTTCTTCGGCGGTGGTGCAGGGTTTGGTGGGTATCACTTCGGTTTTTCCCGGTTTACCGTCCAGTTCGTGGTAGGCCAGGGCTCTTGCTTTCATGTCGTCCATGTTGTTTATTCCTTTTATAGGTGACCTCTGTCGCCAGGGAGAAGAATCCCCCTCGGATGCGCCAGAGGTCATTTAAATTACTGATCAATCCCAGGGATATGTAAAATCAAGGTTCCATCGTTCACGGCAGTCGGTCATCACCTTCTGCAGAGCCGGAGGAACCGGACATCCGTGTTCCATCCGATATTTACGGGCCTCAAACTCCTTTTCACCGGCGGTGTAAATCCGCTCAGCTCCCGGAGCCTTCTCGGCATTCCGAAGGTCGCGCATGATGGCCCCGGCAATACCCTTGAACACCGCCATGGGCACAAAGTGCTCAATGTCGATAGCCAGGAAGAAATGACCCAGCGGGTAAGGTATCTTCTTGCCGTCCTTGTCAAAACCGCCCAGGGCTTTGAGGTAGGAACCATCCTGCAGCGCGGCGGACAGCACTTCCACCACCGTCGCATAACCGTAACCTTTATACCCGCCGGTAGTCTCACCCAGACCACCCAGAGGAGCCAGAGCCGCCAGCCCTTTGGTGAGGTCAACAAGCACCTGCTTCGTGTCGGTACGAGTCTCGCCTTTTTTATCAATCACCCAGCCCGGAGGAAGCTCCTTCCCCGAACGGCTGTACATTTCAATTTTTCCCCGCTGGCTCACGCTGGTGGCGCAGTCCAGAATAAAGGGAAACTCCTCGTCGGTGGGAAAACCGAAGGTAAGGGGGTTGGTGCCCAGCATGTTCTCCACACTGTGGGTGGGGGCAATCGAGGGCCGGGCGTTGGTCCCTGTCATCCCGATCATTCCGGCCTCGGAAGCCATGGTGGCGTAGTAACCGGCAATTCCGTAATGGGTGGAATTGCGCACCGTCACCATCCCCAGACCGTACTTCTTCGCCTTGTCGATGGCCATCTGCATCGCTGTTCTGGACACCACATGACCCATCCCGTTGTTTCCGTCCAGCACGGCGGTGGTCTCGGTATCCTTAACAACATCAATCTTCGTAATCGGGTTCAGAATCCCCGCATCGATGCGGTCCAGATAAATCGGTTTGAGCCGGCCTATTCCGTGGGAGTCGATACCCCTCTTATCCGATTCAATGAGCACTTCGGTAACAATTTCCGCATCATCCCCGGGTATCCCGATATTCACCAGACACTGTTTCATGAAATCTTCCAGCAACTCGAATTTTATCCATTTGCAGTTCTTGTATTCTTCCGCGTAGTTCATGTCTTTAATTCTCCTTTATCCTTTTATTTATGGTTTATCCGGACCGGCCTGCACCGCCGTAATCACCTGCACTCCGGTTCCGGCAAAATCCTCCACCCAATGGGAGTCCGCGCCGCCGTCTGTCACCAGCTCACTGATTTCCGGAAGATCAACAATCCGAAAACCGCAGATCTTACCGATTTTCGCCGCATCGGCAACGATGATAACAGGGCCCCGGGTCCGCTCTATCATCAGCCGGGTAAGGGCAGCCTCTTCGGGAATCGGGGAACTCACACCTTCTTTCAGGCTGATTCCATCGGCACCAAGAATCGCCCGGGACGGCGCCAGATCCTCCAGCAGCCGTACCGCCCAGTCCCCGACAACACAGCCGGAAGCATTGCGGAACCGTCCTCCGAGAAGCAGAATTTCCGCCTCACAATCTTCGGGAAGTTCGGCTACAGCAGCCACATTGTTGGTAATGATACGGAGGTCCTTCCGATGGGCCAGATACCGGATAACATAACGGGTGGTGGAGCCCGAGTTAATCAGAACGGTTTCTCCGCCCCCCACCATTTCCGCGGCCCGGCGGCCGATGGCATCCTTGGCCTCACGGTTCTCCTCATCCTTATCCCGGTAGCGCCGCTCGCCGGTAACCGCCTTCAGGGCAATCGCCCCGCCGTGGGTCCGCTCCAGCAGACCCTCGGCTTCAAGAGCATCCAGATCCCGGCGGACGGTCATCTCCGAAACATCAAAACTGCGGCTGATCTCATCCACCCGGACCGCACCTGCTGAGCCGAGTTCGGCGAGAATGAGCTGTCGGCGCTCTGCGGGAAGATGTGTGTTTCGAAGCTCCATACAAACAGATTAGCACATTAAAATACAAATTCAA
>QNBK01000154.1 GCA_003644105.1 Spirochaetota bacterium
GCAGCCTATCAATAGCGATATCTTCAGAGCCATTATCAAAGGCAATAATGGCCAGGGCGGTATGAACTGAATTACGGCTGATTGTGGATTCATCTGACCACAAACGCTCATCATTCAGAATGGTTTCGCTGAGACTGTAAGCTTTTCCTGGATTTCCATTCAGCATATACAGCAGTGCTGCATCAAACGTGAGTTCAGCAGACTGTGTAAGAGTTGCAGCTTGAGAGAGGAATTCAGGATCTGATTTCCTTTCCAGTTGATCTATAAAAGATTGAACATCTTCATCCGAGCTGCCTACTGCAGTTCGGAGATTAACTTCAGCTGTAAGCAGTCTCCAGTTTTCACCTGCAAGTTCTATGTATTTTTTGGCTTTCTCAATATCTCCGGATTTGAGCAGCCCCCAAATCCAGTATGCAGAAAATTGTCCGGCACCGGGGATTGCACTTGTACTGCGGCCGGCGAGAACTGTAAATAATTTATAATCATCCACCGCTGGATTTTCCGGTATTGCTTCCAATGCGGTTTTGAGAATACTTTGCCAATGACTGGAAGATACCGCATGCCTGGAAGCTTTGAGGAGCTGAGTTCTTATCTGTGAGTTATTACCATCGGCAAGTGCCATTCGGGCGGAGAACAACGCATCATCAAATTTCTGCTTTTCAGGTACACGAAGTAATATCAAAGTAATACTGATAGTGAGGGCTGCCAGTATAAGAACAGCTGCCAGTACAGGAAGTAGCCGGCCGCCTTTACCGTTTATCATACATATTAGGATAGAGTTGCTTTACGGATACCGTCAAGAACACCGTTCACGAATCGGTAGGATTCGGGTGATCCGTATTTTTTTGCAATTTCCACCGCTTCATCAATAGTTACCGAAGAAGGAATATCTTTTTGATATACCAGAGCATATGCACTGGTTCTCAGTATTGCCAGATCGACACGGGAAAGACGTTCAAAACTCCAGTTCTTCAAATGCCGGCGAATGTAATCATCAACACTCTCTAGATTCTCAACTGTACCGCCGACTAACAATGACGCAAAAACAACGGTCTTCTCGTCGGGTTTCCTTTCCATCCACTCGAACTTGAGTAATTCATCCAACTCAGGCCGGGATTCCTCCCATGCATATAAGGCCTGAAAAGCGGCAATCCGTGCCTGTCTGCGGGTACCCATTGTTATTAACGATATTCCCCGAAGTAGTTTATAGTTGCCCTGTCCCGTAAACCGGCAATCGTTTTCTGAGTTACCTCATCAAAAGTCTGTTGGTATTTTGCAGCATAAAGAATCTGCTCAAGATAGGAGCGAACCTCAGGATCGTCTTTGGGAAGAAGCTGTGCTGCCTTCTTTTCTGTTATCTGCAGGATATGATAACCGACATTTGATTTCATAACTCCACTGATATCACCGACATTCATTGTAAACAGTTTTGACATAAAATCAGTACCGTAAAGCTGCTCTGCAACAGCATCACCTTTCATAACCGGACCGATCAAGCCTCCGCGTCCCCTGGATACATTATCTTCAGACTCGGAAGCTACAAGCTCAGCAAAAGTAACAGAAGTATTCATAAGCCGCCGATGGACTTCCTGAGCCGATTCATACTTTGCTCTGGCATCGGCCGGTGATAAATCTTTTATATTGAAAAAGATGTGATTAAACCAGACAGAATCCGAAACGACAAACTCTGAAACACGGCGCTGGTATTCGGCATTCAGTTCATCCGCACTGGCAGGACCGATAGCCTGAAAGGAGGCCGGATCGCTGGAAGTAATGAATTTTTCCGCCAACAGCTGATTTCTGATGGTACTTTCATACTCCTCAATGCTGATACCCTGCTGTTCAACAACCTGCTTGTATTGTTGTTTATCTGTCAGCTGGGCACCCGGAGGGATGGCACCCATAGACTGCAGCTGCTGCGAGAGCAGCCGCATACCGGCCTGCTCCACTTCTTCACCGCTAATCTGAAGATTTCTGTCCGCTTCAGCAGCCTGAATAACAAGAACCTGATCGATCATCTGATCGAGAACAGCTTTTTTATCCTCATTACTTAAACTTCTTCCCTGCTGCTGTTCAATAGCCTGTATGGTTTTTTCCAGCTGTTGACCTGAAACGGGCTCGGTCTTTTCCAGTCTGACTGTTGCCACAGCCATATCCTGTGCCGCCAGAATGAATGCAGCAGAAAAGACGAGAACGATGCTTATAATAATCTTTCTCATTGTGAACCTCATGTCTGAAAAAAATGTATTTTCAAACGGATGTTTTATCGATATGCAGCTTCGATCCGACAGCTTCGGCTTCAGCGGCATTAGCAAGAATGTCGGACTTTTTCAGGTACATACCTTCAGATTCCATCATCTTCATTAAAGAGGACAATACCCTACCCTTGCGTAACCCTTTATTGAGAATAAAAGCATAACAGCGTTTACCGCTGATATGACCGGCAGATTTCAAAAACGCACCCAGAGAATCAGGAATCATTTTTGCAAAAGGAGCAGGAGAAACCGTACCTACAGCAATATAAGCAAAGGAGGTTAAAGATTTACCATTCTCAGTACGGGCATCCACAACAGTAACATCATGCCCCTGCCGCTCAATGCCTTTTGCAAGAGATCGAACAATGTCGCTTAACTGCTTCGAATTATTTACATCATAATGGACGACAGCAACTCTCAGTGTGTGCTCCTAAAGTCTACTGACTATCAGCAGGTGTCTGTGGTTCTTCTAGAAACCAATCCTGACCGGTTCCCAAATCCGCCCGTGATTCACTGATTACATTATCAGATTCTCCGGATTTATAGGCCATGGCAACGGCTAAAGCTGTAACCATGAAAAGAACTCCCAGAATGGTAGTGGCTTTAGCCAGTACACTTCCACCGGTTGCACCGAAAGTGGAACCCCCGCCGCCGCCGCCGAATAAACCACCGAATCCTTCACCCTGTTCGTCCTGCAACATGATAAGAATAATAATCAATACTGCAGTAATAGCGAAAATAACAAGAAGAAACGTTCCAATAATACTCAAAATTGTCTCCAGTTCGGAATCAAACGTCAAATGCGACGATGCCCGCGAAAGAATCAGCGTCAAGAGACGCCCCGCCTACCAATGCCCCGTCAATATCTTCCTGAGCCATCAACTCGGCAGCATTGCCGGGTTTGACAGATCCACCATATTGAATAATCACAGAATCGGCGATCGACGGAGAGTATAACGCGGCAATCTTACCGCGACAAGCCTTATGAACAGTCTGTGCATCCAAAGGTGTTGCAGTTTTACCTGTTCCGATGGCCCAGACAGGTTCATAGGCGACGATAATGTGCTTCATATCCTCAGCACTGACACCGGAAAGGCCGCCTTCTATCTGGCGGAAACATACTTCATCAACCTTTCCATCTTCCCTTTCTTCAAGGGTTTCACCAACACAAAGTACAACTTCCAGCCCATGAGAAAGAGCAAGCTTAACCTTGGTATTGATAAGCTCATCAGATTCACCGTAAATATGACGGCGTTCACTATGACCGAGGATAACTGATTCAACGCCCAGCTCTTTCAGCATCAGTACTGAGGTTTCCCCTGTATGAGCTCCCTCTTCGACTGAAGCCATATTCTGAGCTGCCAGTGTGACATCATACCCTTTAAGAACTTCAGCTACTGCCGGAATACAGACAAAGGATGGGGCAACCATTTTACGTATTCCTTCTCCGGCCTTGATTTCCCGTACCTCTTTGGCCAGTACTGCTGCTTCCTTCGGGGTTTTGTTCATTTTCCAGTTTCCTGCTATCAGATAATTACGTGACATAACTTACTCCTTTAATGCCATTACACCGGGGAGTGCTTTCCCCTCAAGGTATTCAAGAGAGGCTCCGCCTCCGGTTGATACATGATCAATCCTGTCGGCAAGATTGAACTTATTAACTGCAGCGACCGAATCGCCGCCGCCGACCACAGTGATTCCTTTACAATCGGCTACCATGTTTGCGATATCAAGTGTGCCTTTCGCAAATGCATCAAACTCAAAAACTCCCATGGGGCCGTTCCAGACAACGGTTTTTGCAGTGGCAAGAAGATCTCCGATGGCAGAAATAGTTTTCGGACCGATATCCATCGCCAGTTTTCCTTCCGGAATATCAACAGCATCAATATTCTCAGCTGCTGCGGATTCACTGAACTCAGCAGCAACAACGTGATCCAGTGGAAGAAGAACCTTAACGCCCTGTTTTTCAGCTTTTACAAGAAAATCTTTCGCCGTTTGAGCAAACTCATCTTCAACAAGAGATTTTCCCACGGTGAAGCCCTGTTCCTTAAGGAATGTATAGGCCATTCCCCCGCCGATAACAAAAGCATCAGCCTTATCCAGAAGTGAGTCCAGCACACCTATTTTTGAAGAAACCTTGGCACCGCCGATAATAGCGATAAAAGGCTTCTCGGGATTCTCAAGCACCTTATCAAAGAAAGCACATTCTTTTTCCATCAGAAGACCGGCAACCGAAGGAAGAAGTTTGGCAATCCCTTCGGTGGATGCATGGGCCCGATGAGCAGCCCCGAAGGCATCATTCACATAAAGATTGCCGAATTTAGCCAGTTTTGCACTGAAATCGGCATCATTAGCCGTTTCTTCCTTGTAGTAACGGGTATTTTCCAGAAGCAGAATCTCACCTGGGTTCAAAGAATCGGCCAGTTTTTCAACTTCAGGACCGATTACATCCGGAGCCATAATTACTTTGACTCCGGTTAATTCTGCCAAATGATCCTTCAGTAGAGAGAGACTGAGCTCAGGTTTTTTTTCACCCTTGGGCCGGCCGAGATGACTCATGACAACAAGTGAAGCGCCTCTATCAAGCAGACTTTTCAATGTAGGTAGTGCACTTCTCATCCGTGTGTCATCGGTAATTTTCCCATCTTTTAGAGGGACATTAAAGTCCACTCTGACAAGAACCCGCTTTCCCTCCGGGTTGATATCGTTGATTGTCCTAACTGCCACAGGTTACTCCTATATTTATTTTCAACAAACTCAAAATAATGCAGAATTCAGATTAATTTCTGAGCCAGATCCACAACTCTTGTAGAATAACCGAACTCATTATCATACCAGGAAATAATTTTAACAAAGCCATTATCCATTACCATAGTGGAGCCGGCATCAAACACCGACGAATGACTGTTACCTTTAACATCCATGGAGACTATAGGGTCTTCGGTGTATTCCAGTACTCCTTTAAGAGAACCCTCGGCTGCAGCTTTAACAGCAGCATTTAATTCTTCTTTGCTCACCGGCCTGCTGAGTTGAGCCACAAGATCCACTACCGATCCTATAGGAGTCGGCACTCTCATGGACATTCCATTGAGCTTACCATTCAGCTCCGGAATCACCTTACCCACGGCGGCGGCAGCTCCTGTTGTAGTCGGGATAATATTCAAAGCCGCAGATCGGGCACGCCTCAGGTCGGAATGGGGTAGATCAAGTATAACCTGATCGTTTGTATAAGCATGTATTGTTGTCATCAGGCCATGTTCAATACCAAATGCATCGTTGAGCACTTTTACAACAGGAGCAAGGCAGTTGGTGGTGCAGCTGGCATTGGAAAAAGCAGTGTTAGACAAATCGAGCTGACTGTCATTAACTCCGAGAACTATAGTCTGATCAATTTCATCTTTTGCAGGCACTGTCAGTATCACTTTTTTGGCACCGGCTTTTATATGATCTTTATAGCCGCCTTTCGGTCCTTCAGCTACACGAAATATACCTGTAGATTCAATCACAACATCAACACCCATTTCGCCCCATGGAAGTTCAGAGGGATTTCTCTCGGCGAATATCTTCACATCACTATCGTCCACCCTGAAAGAGTCTTCCATAACTTCAACTTTACGGTTGTAAACACCAAAAGTTGAATCGTACTTCAGTAAATGAGCAAGTGTTTTTGGATCGGTTATATCGTTAATGGCGACAATATCGATACCGGGCCGTTCAAATGCAATCTTAAATACAGTCCTGCCGATACGCCCGAATCCGTTTATGGCTATTTTCATAATGAGTCTCCGGCACAAATATAGAGATTTTCAAGCTACCGGGTCAAGGATGGCTCAATCAGGGAATGGCCAGCAGACGGGCTTTAAAAGCAGGATCCGGAGTATTCAGGCTGTCCTTGTTGATTTCCGGCACAGGAAGCAGAAATAACTCGTCCCCGGGACTTATAAAGTTAAAATCCCCCGCAGCTGTGTAGATGCCTTCACTCAAAGGTTCAGATAATTCGCCAACCTTAACAGTTCCAAGGAAATCCTCCGAAGAATAAACCAGTCCGGCATCTACATTTGCCGGCTGTCCGGCATCCTTTCGAAGAACAATCCAGTCCTTATCCTTTGTAATTCCCTGCCATCGCCCTTTATCAAGAAGAACCCTGTCGCCATCCACAGATACGATACTCATTATTCGGGGCAGCGCAGCTGATAGGGACAAAGAAAGGGTATGAAGTGTATCTGAAACCATTCCCTGCCCCGTTCTCATCTCATCAAATCTACCGATACTTTCACCTGTACCGGCCAGAAACAATTCTGCAGAAGCACTGAAAGTACGGCTTGTTTCGGTGAAATTAACCAGAACAAAGTAATCCAGCTTCTCCCTGGACATCCGGAATGCATCGGCAAAACTTGAAACCGTTTTAATCTCAAGATTCCGCTCGCTCTTATCCAGAGGAAGTTTCATGTCGGGGAGTATGTCCAGCAGATCTGAAAAAAAGAGAGCTAGAGTTTCTTCCGCCCCGGCGTGCATCGGTAATGAGCTTGAACCATTTACAATATAGACACCGAGGTTCCATTCCGCAGAATAAAGATCCCAGGGATTAATGATGTTCCATCGTTCTCCCAGGCTGTCTTTTCCCGAATGCTCGAGCAAATCCAGTCGCTCTTTCAGAA
>QNBK01000155.1 GCA_003644105.1 Spirochaetota bacterium
TGGAGAAGATCGGCGCCTCCTGCGACTGGAGTCGGGAACGCTTCACCATGGACGAGGGCTGCTCGGATGCGGTCCGGGAAGTTTTTGTCACTCTTTATGAACGTGATCTGATCTACAAGGGCGAATACCTGGTGAACTGGTGTCCCTCCTGCGGTACGGCCCTGGCCGACGATGAAGTGGACCACTCAGAGAAACAGGGCGGTCTCTGGGAAATCCACTATCAGCTTTCTGATGGAAGCGGGAGGCTCACCGTAGCCACCACCCGGCCGGAAACCATGTTCGGGGATACCGCTCTGGCGGTTCACCCCGAGGATGAACGCTACAGGGCATTTGTCGGGAAAACGGTTAAACTGCCCATCGTCGGACGGGAGATTCCGATTATCGCCGATGCCTATGTGGATAGGGAGTTTGGTACAGGTTGTCTGAAGATTACCCCGGCCCACGATCCCAATGACTTTGAAATCGGCAACCGTCACAATCTGGAACGCATCAGTGTCCTTAATGGAGACGGCACCATGAGCGCCGCTGTTCCGGAGTTTATCCGGGGACTCACGGCGAAAGAGGCCCGAAAGCTCACCGTGGAGCGCCTGGAATCCGAGGGCAGTCTGGGAGAGTACAAAGACCATTCACATCAGGTGGGGCATTGCTACCGCTGTTCCACCGTGGTGGAGCCCTTCCTCTCGGATCAGTGGTTTGTCCGGATGAAGCCCCTGGCCGAGAAGGCCCTGGCAGCCTGGCAGAACGGGGAGGTTGTGTTCTATCCCAGGAAATGGGAGAACACCTACCGCCACTGGCTGGAGAATATCCGGGACTGGTGTGTGAGCCGGCAGATATGGTGGGGTCATCAGATTCCTGCGTGGACATGTAAGTCCTGCGGGACGCTTCATGTACTCCGTGAGAATCCTGAAACCTGTCCCAAATGCGGTTCGGCTGAAATGGAGCGGGATCCCGATGTCCTTGATACCTGGTTCTCATCCTGGCTCTGGCCCTTCAGCACTCTCGGGTGGCCTGAGAAGACGCCGGATCTGAAGACTTTCTTTCCCACCACCGCCCTGGTAACCGGTTACGATATCATCTTTTTCTGGGTGGCCCGGATGATTATGGCGGGCCTTGAATTCATGGGTGAGGTGCCCTTCCGGGATATCTACATCACCGGTCTTGTCCGGGATAAGAAGGGCCGTAAGATGTCCAAGAGCCTGGGCAACGGCATCGATCCCCTGGATATTGTGGATACCTACGGTGCGGATGCCATGAAGTTCACTCTGGCCTACCTTTCGGCCCAGGGTGAAGATCTGCCCATGGATAACGACACCATCAAGCTGGGTTCCAAGTTCGCCAACAAGATATGGAATGCCACCCGATTCATTCTGATGAATATGGAGGGAAGGGAGCTTGTTGACCTAGGATGCATAGGCGAGCAGCAGACGGAGCAGCTGAATATTGCCGATCGCTGGATACTCCACCGCTTGAACCAGGCGGTGAAAACGGTCGACGGAGCCATGGCCTCCTACCGCTTTGATGATATGGCCCACGCTGTGTACGAATACTTCTGGAACGACTACTGCGACTGGTATGTGGAATCCGCCAAGATCGGTCTGTACGGTGATGATGAAGATGAAAAAAACCGTACCGCAACCATGCTCATTCATGTTCTAAAAGAGTCTTTGAAGCTGCTGCATCCCTTTCTTCCCTTTATCACCGAGGAAATCTGGGGCAAGCTTCCCGGGGATAAAAAGCCTCTTATTGTAACCGCCTACCCTGAAGTCGATGAATCCCTTGAAGACGCCGAAGCCGAAACAGCCTTCGGGATTATGAAGGAACTGGTAACGGGGATACGGACCCTTCGCAGTGAGTTCACCGTTCCGCCGTCAAAACAGGTGAAGGTTCGGGTAGAGGCTGCCGGTGGTACGGCTGAAGCTCTGAATGAGACTCTGGATATCGCCGGTATGCTGGTACGTTCCGATGATTTCACCCTTATGGAATCCGGCGTATCACTGGACGGCTCCCTGGCTGTGGTAGGCCGGGGTTTCACGGCTCATGTGTTCATTAAAGATTTAATCGATGTGGATGCGGCGGTTCAGAGATTCCGGAAATCTCTGGACAAGACGGTGAAACTGATCGAAGCTAAAAAGAAGAAACTCTCCAATGAGAACTTTGTTTCCCGGGCTCCGGAGGATATAATTCTGAAAGAGAAGGCCTCTCTTGCGGAGATGGAAGATACCGTAGAGCGCAGTGCGGCGTATCTGAAAGCTCTGGAGAGTTAGAGGCGGCACAGGCCCTCTTTTTTCTGAGGGCCGGAGGTTTGATTTTATGAGAAAATTCATTTTCCTTGTTATATTAATCGCCGCTGTAGCCATCGGCTATTCGATTTTCTCCGACCCCGAACGCCGGGAGAAGGCTTTCAGCGCCATTGAGGGCTCCACCGGCGTTAATCTCGGGGATGACACAGGACAGGCCATCGGTGATGCCGCCGGAAAATTCTTTAAAGACCTGGGGGACACCCTCAGCGATCCGAAATTCCAACGTTCTCTTGAGCGATGGGGCAAGGATGCCCTTGATAAACTCGATGATTCCCAGATGAAAAAGCTCAAAGAAGATCTTGAGCGGGAAGCGGCAAAGGGGAGCGGGAATTTTGATGATATTTTTGAGGAATATCTGGGGAAAACAGGTGACTTATGAGTACTTCACCGAAAGAGAGGCTGGTATTCGGTGAATGGCTGATACATAAAGACCGGATGGATGCGGCGGTTCTGAAATCAGCCCTGGATATTCAGAATGCTGAAAAGAGTGATACTTTGAGAACTTCCCCGAGAATGCTGGGGCAGATACTCCTGGATGACTTTCAGGTTTTCCGCAGCCGGGTGGAGCTGAACAACGCCTTGATCGAGTTCGAAAAGGTAAAGCAGGCGATTGAATTCAGAAAGGGTGAGCTGAACACCAAAGATAAGCTGTCGCCCCAAGTGAAAACAAGAAAAAATCCTGCTGGCGAAAAAGCATCCCTCGGTTCGGCTAAAAAGGCTGCAGACCGCTCTTTATTCGGTCAATTTCTTATCGAAAAACGTAAAATCAATGAGGTAATACTGGAAAAGGCCCTGAATACTCAAAACCTGGAGTACAAAGAGACTCTCCGTCGGAGCCACAGGCTTCTCGGGGAAATCCTTATGGACGATTTCAATGTATTCTCCAGCCGGGTGGAACTGAACAGGCTGCTTATTGAGTTTGATACTTTTAAAGCACAGCTGGAATCTCAGAGAACCGATTTGATGTTTCTTACACGGAATGACTGAATTCGGACGTACGTGTTGAGAATATTGTATGTACGTACTATGATTGTCTCAGGAGCCAGAGATGATTTTTACAGCAACAAAGCTACGGCAGAACTTATACAATATTCTTGACGGTGTTATTGATAGCGGTATTCCCGTAGAAATTGAACGTAAGGGTGTCCTGTTGAAAATTGTTCCTGAGAAAACGATGGACAAATGGGACCGCCTGGAAGAACATCATGTTATTAACGGCAATCCGGAAAGCATTGTGTCTGTGGATTGGTCTGAGGAATGGAACAATGGAGACGATCTATGATTTATCTGGATACGCACATTGTTGTCTGGCTGTATCAGAAAGACCGGGAGAGATTTTCTCAAGTATCGCTTTCAAGTATCAATGAGAATGAGCTTTTTATTTCGCCAATGGTGAAAATGGAGTTGGAATTCCTCTTTGAGATAGACCGCATAACAGTAAATGCAGAGAGAATCCTTGAATTTCTGAAAAGCAGGATAGGTTTGAAGATTTGTAAAAAGCCTTTTCAAGAAGCGATTCAGAACTCTCTGAAAATGAAATGGACCAGAGACCCCTTTGACCGGATAATCACAGCTCATGCTGCGATTGATGATTCCATTCTGATAACAAAAGACAGATTGATACGAAAACATTATTCCCATGTTCTCTGGTAGAAATATCCCCCCGATCTAATCCGTCAGTCTTACAACTCTGCCGCTTAACATCTGAACGGTTCTGGCGTGGGCATCCCGGGAATTCCCCCACACCATCTCATCGTTCTGAGAGTCGAATTTCTGTGTGAATCTGAGCACATCGGCTTCCAGTTCTTTAAGTGACTCCTCCAGATGTTCACTCAGAGCAGTCAGAAAATACTGCATATCTTTCTTCTTTAAAACTTCAGCGGCCATATCCGCCAGATCTGCTGCATGAATCAGGCAGGGCCCCCGGGATTCGGTGAAAAGGCTGTGGAACTCTTCTTCCTCAATAAACAATTTAACCGCCGTATAACTGTATCTTTTAAGATCGCGTTCTACAGAGCGGCAGATAAGACATTCTTCAGCCTGGGAACGCACCGCCGCAGAAAAGATTCCTGCTGTTCTGGCTGAACCGCCGCGATTGAGGGTTTTGATATTACCGGATAATTTATTATGAACCTGCTGCAAATGGGTATGGGCTATCAGTCCCAGGTGATGGGCGTGGCCGGCTTCTCTCATCAATGGAAAGTGACGGGAGCAGAAACCGGTATCATTAACCAGTACACGGGTTTCCGGGTTCATTACCGAATTCCCGAGGTAGTACTCCACATGACGCTTTTCAGCCTCTTCCATCATAGAACAAAGAGGACAGGGTACATCTGAGTCCCAGGCATCATGTACGGGGATTGTTTCCAGTTGATATTTCACAGGATAAGAGTATAGCAGGGTATCCGAATATGACAATCCTGACATTATTGCTGATAAATATGGATTTCCAAATATAATATGGTAATACTAATAAATATCGAGGATTTATCATGTTTAAATATATGCAGAACCATTCAGCAGTATTTTTTGTTATATCTATTTTTCTTATACTCAGTTCCTGTGCTACCGGAATACCAGGAGAATCTCTCACACAGTTGGATTCACTTCGAAAGCTCAATCCGGTTCCTGAGCTGACACCGGGAGAAGTTGTTGGAATACAGCTGGCTGCATTAAAGGCCAACAACCCTGAAGATCAGGGTATTGCTGTTGCATACCGTTTTTCATCTTTGAGAAATAAAGAACTGACAGGCAGCTTTGAGAATTATACGCTTATATTAAAGCAGGATAATTTCGCACCCATGCTGGTGAATAATGGTGTAGACCTGGGTCCACAGGAGATTAAGGGGAATACCGCTGTTGTGGCTGTCAGAGTCAGGCTGATTGAAGGAGATACTACAGGTTATATTTTTTTACTTACCCGGCAGGATAGGGGTGATTATAGAGGCAGCTGGCTGACAGACGGGGTGATGCAGATTGGTTCCCGGGAAGCCCCGATGATTCAGGCACCGGAAACGATCGATGCCTGAATTAAATCATATCAGTCCAGATACTCGATTTCCCAGGTGAGATTACTTGCTTTTTTAAGCATGGCTGAGACACCGCAGTAATTGTCCTGGGACAGGATTACAGCTTTGCGGACTTTCTCATCATCCAGACTATCCGATGCTTTGAACTGATAGGTAAGATGAATATTCTCGAAAGTTTTAGGATGTTTTTCTCCCAGGTCTGCATCTACTGTGATATTGAACCAGCTGAACTTCTGTTTCATCTTATTCAAGATGGAAACAACGTCCATACCGGTACAACCTGCCAATGAGTTGAGGAGCAGCGGCTTGGGTGAGGGGCCTCTGTCTTTACCACCGAATTGCTCTACAGCGTCCACAATGAATTTATGTCCGTCAACTGAATTCTCAAAGGCCATTCCTTCAAGCCATAATGTTTCTGTTTTCTGCTGAGTCATATCAGCCTCCTGATGTTTGGGGTGCAAGCTGTATTCTTGTATAATTACCCCATGTGTTTCAACGCCGCTCTGGTACAATCTGCAAAAATTATTGAAGAACTCTACGGTGCAGAGTTCCCGGTTGAGTCTTTTGATGTTCCCGCATACTTCTTATCAGCCTTTGAACACCCCCGTTGGCCTATCATCAAACAGGGGAACTTGAAGAGCTTTGTTCCCACAATCTGGGGATTGATTCCCTCATGGATGAAGTCTGCAGATGCGGCAGGATCTATCCGGGATAAAACAATCAATGCCCGGTTTGAATCGATTGATTTAAAACCGTCCTTTCGCGGACTTGTAAACACTAGACGCTGCGGAGTGCTGGTGGACGGTTTTGTTGAATGGCGATTGTTTGATGGGGAAAAGTATCCCTATCGTATTGCAATGCCGGATAAGCGGCCTTTTATGCTTGCCGGATTATGGGACGGCTGGAACGATCAGGGAACAGATACCGCTGTGGAGACTTTTTCGGTGGTTACTGTGGATGCGAAAGGCCTGCCGGCGCAGATTCATAATACGAAGATGCGGATGCCCCTTATTCTCGGGAAAACTTCGGGAGATGCCTGGCTGGATTCGAATGTGCCCTTTGCCGAATGCGCTGATTTGATGGTGCCTCTGTATAGAATTCTGGAGGCCTGGCCGGTGGGGAAAGAAATCTCCATGCCCGGAGGCGGCAGGAACCGCCCTGATATTCAGCTGCCCTGTGATTACCCCGGACTGCCTCCCCTTGAGGCACTGAAATAGTGGAGGTCAATAATAAAAAAAACTTGCCGGCAACACCGTTTCAGGATGATTTTAGAGGTATGAACTCTGAACTGAAAATCGGATTAGCTCTGGGAGGCGGCGGTGCAAGAGGGCTGGCGCATCTTTCTGTGTTGGAAGTATTTGACGACATGGGGATACGGCCGAATGCCATCTCCGGGGCCAGTATCGGAGCCATAGTCGGTGCACTTTACGCATCGGGAATCTCCGCCAGAGATATACGGGATTATGTTGACTCTCATTTACAAATAAAAAAGGAAGATAAACCCTGGAAAATTGAAGGGCGGAATCTAATGCAGATGGTGAAGCTTCTGGATCTGGATTTTTCAGGTAACGGTTTAATCAA
>QNBK01000156.1 GCA_003644105.1 Spirochaetota bacterium
AAAGCCTGCCGGCAGGGCTCCAGGGCTTCCCCTTCGGGTAATATTGTATGGGCGATTTTCCCGGCTTTATCGTTGAAGGTATACAGAGAGGCGCCCAGCTTCTCAAGATAAGGGCGGTCCGCCGAAAGGCAGCGGGCCGAGCCGTTCAAATCGGCAACGATACCTATCGGTTCGGTCTTAAGGGCTTCCCTGAGGGTCGAAAGAGTCTCCCTGCGGGACTCCTCATCCCCGGGACCACCGGCAATGAGGTTGAGGAATTCCTCGTATGTATTCAGAGTCAGCTGCTTTTCTTTTGCATCGGGAACTGCCGCAGCTGATTCGGCGATATCCGTCAGCCGGGCAGCCGTACCCTCTGCGGTTATCAGCTCGCGGTATCGTTCGATGAGATCTTCAGCATCCGAGCCGCCGATTACCCCGCCGCCAGTGCCGAACTTCACCCCGTTATGCCCCAGAGGATTATGGCTGGCCGAGATGTAGGCGAAGGCATCTATGGTCTCGTCGGTGCCGCTGCGGGCCATGGCTTCCGGTGCGGCGGCCACCCCGATGTAAATCACCCTGCAGCCTGCAGACTCCAAACCCCTTATCATCATATCCGCCAGCACCGGGCCGGTGGGTCTGGTGTCGGTGGCCGCCAGAACAACGGCTCCCGTTCGGCCCAGGCGCCCTTTCAGCCATTCACCCCACACCAGGCCCATCCCCACCGCCAGAAGCCGGTCGGCAGCGGCGGGATAGGGGGAAGCGCTGTGCTCACCGTCCGGGGCGAATACCTTACGCCAGCCCGAGGCAGAGAGTATCATCGTGTCGAGAGCGGAGCGGAGATCTGAATCGCTGCAATTCAAAGTCATTGTGTGAACTATAGCCGAATCGGGGGAAATGGGCAGCCCGGCGTCAGAGGTCAGTTAACGTTCTTCCGGGGGAGTCTCCAGAAAATCCAGTTCGGCAAAGACTTCGGCCAGGGGAATTTCGAGGTCAATTAAAACCCGGCTCCTGAGAATCTCAGTTCTCTTGAAGTACTCCGGTTTGGCAAATTCCTTCCCGTCGAGGAAGTACACCATCACGGTGTGAGTTTCGGGATTGATAATCCAGTATTCTTTGACACCGTGCTTCTCGTAGAGCTTGAATTTGGCGGTTTCATCCTTGTAGGCCGTGGAGGGGGAGAGAATCTCCACCACGATATCCGGGGCGCCTTTGCAGCCTTTATTATCGATCTTTGAGGGATCGCAAATAACCGAGAGATCGGGTTGTACCACCGTGTCGGTATCGTCTACTGATTCCTCTTTGGAATCCGGGAGGCGGACATCGAATGGGGCTGGAAAAGCACGGCATTTCTGCCTTTTGAGATAGTTTATGAAAATAGCTGTTAATTCTCCGGAGATTACCTGATGCCCTGGGGTTGGTGCAGGACTCATGTCCCAGGCTTCACCGGCAATGAGTTCCCAGCGTTCATCCTCGGGCCATTTGAGATAGTCGGAGTAGCGGTATCGCTCATTTGGTTTTACAGCAGTGGAACCTTTGATATATTCATCAGCCATAATTCAATTTTACTTCTTATGATCCTCTGGCGCAACGTCCGATGGCTCCAGATCCTCCCTTGTAATGCCGTCTCCCGAAGCCACATTCCGGATGAGCCTGCTGCCGTAAACTTCACTGCGGTACCGGGGTTCCAGCCCCGGGCGGAGTACTTTTTCTGTTCGAAGTATCGCTGTGTTTTCCTCAGTGAGCAGGGTGCCGGCTTTCAAGGCGCCCACGGCGTGGATGGAGCGGTTGGTACGTCGGTAATGGGCCTCTTCCGAGGGGGCCAGGCGCTTTACCCCGTCGCCCAGGCAGGCTTCCACCCGTTCCCTGCCGTATTCTCCGGCCAGTTCGTCGATAACGGCGGCCAGATGGGCGGCAGTTCCCCGTCCTCCTTCAGGCAGGGCGAATCGCCGGACCGCTGCTGTCATTTCCGTAAAGGCCTCGGGGGTAAGGGCCACCGGGTCGTCCAGGCCTCCGGCCTCTTTATTCAGAGTGATGTGTTTCTCTATCATAACGGCCCCCAGGGCGGATGCCAGAGCGGGGATGAGAACCGGGTGGAGTGAGTGGTCTGAAAGGCCGGCGGGATGGTTGAAGGCGGCGGCCAGGGTGGGGATGGCCCGGAGGTTGGCTTCTTTCTCGGGAGCGGGGTAGTTGGTGAGGCAGTGGAGGATAATTATCGGCGGGACGGCGGCAGAAACGCTGTCTGCTATTACATCCAGCGCCCTTTGGATATCTTCCATTCGGGAAACCCCGGTGGAGAGTATCAGGGGCAGACCGGTACGGGCCAGCCTTTCAAGAAGAGGTTCGTGGTTGAGTTCCGGGGAGGCCACTTTCCAGGCCTCGACGCCGATTTCCTCCAGAAGGCAGACGCTCTTTTCCCCGAAGGGGCTGGCCAGAAATCCGATGCCCCGGGCGGCGGCTCTGTCGGCCAGGGCGGCGTAGAAATCCACCGGGCGCTCGAGCTTCCGGAATACTTCATAAAGGGGAGTATCACCACCGGGGAGGGGGACCAGGCCGGCTTCCGGGGGGAGTATTTCTTCAGCAAAGACAACTTGTACTTTTGCGATATCGGATCCGGCGTCGGCGGCGGCGTCGATGAGTTCCAAACCCCGGCTTAAGTCTCCTCCGTGGGCCGTTCCCACTTCGGCGACAACAATCGGCGGGAGTGGCCGGGAGGAGGTCATTTTAGAGAAGTCGAAGGACAAAACTTACCTCCACTCTCAGGATCAGCCCTTTGCGGGTATCTCGCTGAAACCGCAGTATGGCACCAGAGCTTCGGGTATTGCGATGGATCCATCCGCTTTCTGACCGTTTTCCAGAACGGCAATCATGGCCCGGGAGAGGGCAACGGCGGTGCCGTTGAGGGTGTGGGCGTGGCGGGTTTTTCCATCTTCTTTATAGCGGATTCCCAGTCGCCGGGACTGGTAGTCGGTACAGTTGGAGGTGCTTGTTACCTCACCCCATTCGCCGTTTTCTCCCCGGCCGGGCATCCAGGCTTCCAGGTCGAACTTGCGGTAGGCCGGGGCTCCCAGATCGCCGGTGCAGGTGTCCACAACCCGGAAGGGTATCCCCAGGCCGTTGAAGATTTCTTCTTCAATGGCTCTGAGTTTGAACAGGGTTTCATCCGAGTCTTCGGCCTTTGTATAAACGAACATTTCAACCTTGGTGAATTGATGCACCCGGTATAAACCTTTGGAATACTGACCCGCCGCACCGGCTTCCCGTCGGAAACAGTGGGAGAGTCCGGCCATCAGAATGGGACCGTCATCAAGGTTGATGATATCCCCGGCGTAGTAGCCGCCAAGGGTGATTTCCGCGGTGCCCACCAGGCAGGTACCGGTGCCTTCCAGACTGTAGATATTGGTTTCATCCCCTCTTGGGTTGTACCCGATGCCTGCGGCAATTTCGTTCCGGGCGATATCCGGGGTGATGGTAAGGGTGAATCCGTGGTTCCGGAGTATGTCCAGGGCGTAGCGGGTGAGGGCCAGATCCAGAAGAACCGCCTCGTTTTTGAGAAAATAGAACTTGCTTCCCGATACCTTGGCACCGGTTTCAAAGTCAATCAGATCCAGAGCCTCGGCGAGTTCAACATGGTCTTTAGCCTTGAAGTCGAACTTTGTCGGCTCCCCGGAGCGGGCCACTTCGCTGTTGTCCTTGTCTTCTTTACCCAGGGGGGCTTCGGGATGGGCCATGTTGGGAATCAGCCCCGCCTTTTCTTCGAGAGCTTCCTTCACCCCGACGGCTTCGGCCTCTTTGCCGGCGATGGCCTCTTTAAGGCTTTTCCCCTCGGTGATGAGTTTTTGACGCTCTTCGGGTTCCAGTTTCGCCTTCATGGCCTTGGCATTTTCGTTCCGCCGCCGGCGCAGTTCGTCGGTTTCGGTGATAAGTGCATTGCGCTGATCGTAGAGGCGGATAACTTCATCCACATCGGCGTTCATGTACCGGGCGGCGATATTGGCCTTGACGGCTTCGGCGTTTTCTTTGATGTATTTCAGATCCAGCATAACGGGGCCATTCTATACGCTGAAGGCCGCGGGGGGAAAGATACCCCAGGAGGGTTCTTTTTCGGGTTAGTTCTAAAAGCCCAGCACTGCGGATGCCGTGATGATAACAACCAGAGAGGTAAACAGCAGAATGAATGGTATCATACCCCAGGGCAAAGCCCTGGACCCGGAGTCGCTCAAGCGACTCCCTGTTCCGCGGCGGAGCCGCGGGGTATGAAACCATGCTTTCCCGGCGCTCATTCGGGAATGAACTTGTTCACTCCGCTCATTTCGCTTGGGAATCAGTACAGGCGATTTCATAAATGTCGTTTTATCCCGGTTTTCCGTGTGCGGGACTAAGTAATTTTATTAGATGAAGAAATACTGTATAGTATCGGGTAGCAAGCTGTTGATGGAGTGGATGGGGAAATCGGACAGAGTGTTATGGACGGCAACACTGTTAAAACCGGTCCTGATTCCTATGTAGAGATAAAATTCGGTGATTCCAGGGTTCTCAAGGCCGAGGAGAACACCCGTCTGGTTCTGGATGCCGGAGAGAAAACATTCAGACTGAAAAGCGGTGCTCTGGCTGTTGTGCAGTCAAAGACCCGGTGGTTCATCAGAAATAATTCCTGGCTGGTTGAAACCCCCACAATGGCGGCTACCGTCCGGGGTACTGTTTATTACACGAAGGTTGAAACCCCCGATGAGGTGTACTTTTGTCTCTGCAACGGTAAAATCCATCTGGAGGATTCCAATGCTGTGGATTCTGTCAACCTGGAAGCAGCCCACCACAGGGCTGTACGCTTTGTCCGGGGAAATGACGGGATTGTTCATCAGGATTCAACGCTTTTATACCATGATGATAGAGTGATGGAAGCTGTGGCAGATGAGGTGAATGTCTCCATCAACTGGAGCCGGATTCCCTGATCTGGATTGTCAAAGATTCCCGTTTAAAAGCTGATCAACTTCACAATAATTAATGGCAAGCCGTCCGTCGCTCAATGCCAGAGTTTCACCGGCATAAACAACGATACGGTTCTGAAGGGGTACTCCGCTCTTGGTAAGTTTGTTGATATTACCGAAAAAATCAGGGTGAAAGGTGCTTGATGATTTTATTTCCACTCCTGTCAATTTCCCACTGTCTTTGAACAGTATATCGATCTCATTACCATTGCTGTCCCGCATGAAGTAAAGCTTTGGACGCTTCCCCTGATTTGTAAAGGCTTTGACAAATTCCATTACGATAATATTCTCAAAGATACCTCCCACCAGGGGATCCCGGAGAATCTGCTTCGGCGATTCGATGTCCAGAAGATAGCTGAGCAGACCCGGTTCGGTAAAATAATACTTCGGTGATTTAGTCAGGCGTTTTCCGAAATTCTCAAAATATGGAGACATTCGGAAAATTATATGGGAGGCCTCCATAATGGAGAGCCAGTGGGTGATTGTTTTTCCATTCACTCCAACATCATTTCCCAGGGATGAGATATTGAGTAACTGGCCGGTTCTACCGGCGAGAAGTTTGATGAATTTCTCAAAAAGACTGGCATTTTTTAGATTCACCAGCATTCTGACATCCCGTTCTACATATGTTCTGTAGTAGTTTTCATATGCTGTAGAGGGCCGAAGTTTCTGATCGTAAACTCTGGGTAAAAATCCGGTAAAGGCATAATCTGAAAATTGATCAAAGCTGATTCCTGCAGACTTTAATTCTCCGATTGAGAAGGGGAGAAGGGTGAGAATCCCTATCCTTCCAGCCAATGACTGACTTATTGATTCTCTGAGTTGAAGCTGGTGAGAACCGGTTATGACAAATTGCCCGGGGGTGTTCTCATTATCAACAATTTCCTGTATTCGACTCAAAAGTTCCGGGACCCTCTGAATTTCGTCTAAAATAAGCTTACCGGGGTTTCTCTGAAATAAAGCTACCGGGTCTTCTGATGCAAGAAACCGGTTTTCAGGGTTTTCAAGGTTGATGTAATTGTACTCCGTCAGAGTTCTTGCCAGTGTTGTTTTTCCCGCTTGCCGGGGTCCCAGAACGGCGACCACAGGATATTCACTGAGTAGTGTCTGGAACTCTGTCTCAATAGCTCTCGGAATCATTCATATATTATACTCTATGCAATTCAGGACTTCAACTCCCGGAACTCCTCAACCAGGGAGGCAAACCGCCTCAGGGCCGAATCCACCGGCTCGGGCCGGCTCATATCCACCCCGGCGAGTTTCAGAGATTCGATGGGATACTTCGACCCTCCGGATTTAAGGAAGTTCAGATAATCCGTTTGTTCGGATTTGCCGCCTTCCAGCACCCGGGTGGAAAGTGCCATGGCTGCCGAGAGGCCGGTGGCGTATTTGTAGACGTAGAACGCCCGGTAGAAATGGGGAATACGCAGGCCTTCAAGGTCGGATACTTCTTCGAGATTCATAGCCTCCCCGAAATAGTCGGAGAGCAGTTCGCGGTATTTTGCCCGGAGGCTGTCCAGGGTGAGGGGCTCTCCGGATTCGGCCATGGCGTGGGTGTCCCGCTCAAACTCGGCAAACATGGTCTGCCGGTAGATGGTGGCAATCACATCGTCAATCTGTTTGCCCACCAGATAGGCTTTTACAGCCCTGTCGGAAGTTCCTTTAATAAGTTTGTCGGCCAGGAGCTGTTCGTTGAAGGTAGAGGCCACTTCGGCTTCGAATATGGTGTAGCTGTAGTGAGGGAAGGGGTTGTTCCTACGGCTGTACCAGGAGTGCATGGAATGGCCGCCTTCATGGGCTAATGTGAATACATCCCGGAGCACATCTTCCTTGAAGTTCATCAGGATGTAGGGTTCTCCGGTGAAGGAACCGGCACTGAAGGCCCCTGAGCGTTTGCCTTTGTTCTCGTATTTGTCGGCCCAGCG
>QNBK01000157.1 GCA_003644105.1 Spirochaetota bacterium
AATCCTTTAATGCTGATATATCTATACCATACCTCAATCAGCCTCAGACCATCAGCCCCCGGACGAAAGCAACCGATCGGCGAATATCATTATCATAATTGCTGAGTTCCATCAGTTCCCGATACAGGCTCACAGCGGAACCCACCTCACCACCGGGACGGACAAAGGGTTCCATTGCAATAGCACCCTGATAGCTGATTGCATTCAGAGCAGCGAAAATCTCCTTCCACGGCATCATTCCCATGCCGGGGAACTTCCGGTTGTTTTCTCCTATGTGGAAGTGTTTCAACCGATCTCCTGCACTTATAATAGCCTCAACAAAAGAGTCCTCTTCAATATTCATATGGAAAGTATCCAGGTGGATGCCTAAAGTGGGTGAGTTTACATCATCCAGGTATTTAATAGCTTCCGAACAGTTATTTACGAGAAAGTTCTCAAACCTATTTACAACCTCAACATTGAAAACAACACCTTCGGAAGAAAAAACTTTACAGGCTTCTTTCATTGTACGAACGCTGTTATCCCAACGAGAGGCCTTTTCTTTGTATTCCTTGATCTTCCCATTCCAGGCACCGTGAACAATACCACTACAGACTTTAGCACCGACCTTAGACATGGCTACGGCCAGTTTTATCAATAGCTCCAATCCGGTTTCCCGAATGACTGGATCTTCAGAACTGATGTCCTGGTCTACTGAAAGCCCAAGACTCATTGCCAGCTGAATATTGTTGTCATCTGCTGCCTTACGGAACTTTGCAATACTTTTATCATCCAGCGTTAATAACCATGGAGCACCGAATTCCAAGAGATCGAATCCTAGTTCTTTTACTTTGGGGATGAGATGATACTGATCTTCATCCCAATTTGAAACAAAGCTGCCGTAATGAATCCCGAGAAGATTGTTCATAATTCTATCCTTGTTATTTGTCGATCCATAATTCGAGATCATTCTGAAGATCTGCTCCGTTCCATTGAGAAGGTGAGATTCCGGTTTTTTTCTTGAATAATCTGGAGAAATAATAGGGGCTGTCAAAAGCGAGTTTAAAAGACACTTCTTTAACACTCATATCGCCTTGTAGAAGCAGTTCTTTGGCTCGGTTTATTTTCATCTGCAGGAAGTAGTGATAGGGAGACATTCCGGTGTGCTGATTGAAATATTCGCGAAGAGAGTAATAGTTTATCGATAGTGTTGTTGTGATCTCTTCGATGTCAAATTTATCATAGATATGGTTCTCGAAAAGATTCCGGGCTTTTTCAAAGAAACTGTCTTCTGTCAGTGAATAGCCTTCCTGCTGCCGGCCGGCATATAGCCTGGCCAGAATCTGGGGAATAAGCGAGCTGACGAGTTGCTGCATGCATGGCGGTTCAGCCTTAACCAAGCTGATACTTTCGTTGAAGATATTGAGTAATGAACTGCTGATCCCAGGGTGATAGATGTTATTCTCCCGGTCGATGAAGTTCCTTTCCAACCAGGCCTCAGCACACTCTCCCTTGAAACCGATCCAATATTCAGTCCAGCCTGTATCGGTATCTGGCTGGTACCAGTGCCGTTCGCCGGGTACCAGAAGCAGCATAGTTCCCGGAGTAATCATTGCTTCTCCCTGAAATGAACGGAATCTACCGGTTCCTTCCGAAATGTATACGAATTGAAACTCATTAAGAACTCTGCCGCTTTTCCAGTTGACTGTGTATGACGGAGGGTGTTCATCCGCTTTATAGGGGTAGGGGTCGCCTGGTGAAATGGATATCCGGCCGACCGTCGTGGTGTAGATCTGCCAGAGTTCATCATTATCACTGATGGGAAGATAGCGGAAGTAGTTGTTGTCATGGAGTTTCTGCATTTTACCCAATCCAAGCAACTATCATATTATTATAGATACTGGTGCCTGTCTTCCTGATTATGAATTGACCGGACCTGCATGATACAGATCCGGTCCTGAATAGAATATTAGAAATTGAAGGTTTTATAGTTTTCCTTGGTGAAGTCTGCCGGAGGTCCCATTATGACGGTACGTCCGTCGGGCCAAACGGAGATTTTGCCCACATTCTCAACCATCTGGCCGTCAACGGGTTTATTGCCTTTCAGGAAATCAGCCGCCATGACAACTGTCAGATAACCAAGCTTAGAGGGGTCCCAGAGGGTTCCGACTTTAAGTGATCCATCAGCAAGGTACGGTCCGGAGTCGGTGGGGAGGGAGGTTCCGACGACGGTGATGACATCGGACAGACCTTTCTCTTCAACAGCCTGGGCTGCACCAAGAGGAGCCGGAGTACTGATTCCGACAACACCCTTCAGGTTTGGATAAGCTTTAATGAGATCAAGTGTCTTCTGGTAGGCTACCTGTTGTTTCTCATCAGAAGGAATACGCTCGGTTACAAGGTTGAGACCTGGGTATGTTTTTTTTGCATAATCAAGTCCTGCATCAATCCATGAGTTCAGGTTGGCTGCAGAAAGTCCGCCAGTGATAATGGCATAATCACCGGTGTCACCCATGCCTTCAACAAGAAGATCCCAGATATGCTCACCATACTGTTTATCGTCAATCTGATGGATGGAGAGGTCTACAACGTTGGGATCAGCCGGAGTGTCCCAGTCCAGAACGGCAATGCCGGCACTTTTAGCCTTCATCAGAACCGGTGTGAGAGCAGCAGCATCATTTGGAGCGACACAAATTGCATCAACACCTTTGCTGATCAGATCTTCAAGCATTCTTACCTGCTCGGCGGCATCAGCCGTTGTCGGGCCGGTATAAATGACGTTGACTCCAAGATCTTTGCCCGCTTGCATTGCACCGACTTCAGATGCGTTGAAATACGGAATCCCCACCAGCTTCGGCATAACCACAATGGTTAATTCGTCACTGCCTTTGTCTGAAGAGCCGTTTGCCCAGGTCATGCTGATGCAAAGCATCAATACCAATAGTACTGCAAGAACTTTCTTCTTCATAAGTTCTCCTCCTAAATATTTCTGATTCTACGAATCAGTTATTTCGAAACTGTTTTTCCCGGGTGAGGAAATTGATCGTTAAGACAACGATCAGAATTAAACCCATGACAACATTTGTCAGATATCGGTTCAGACCAATTATGTTCAGGCCGCTGGAAATCACCTGGATAATTAAAACGGCGATGACGGTTCCGATTACCTTTCCCTCGCCTCCGGCGATACTGGTTCCCCCCAGAACCGCTGCAGAAACTGCCTGGAGAAGATAAGAGGATCCATAGGATTCCTTTGCCGAGTTATATCGGGACGCCATCAGGATTCCGGCAATCCCCGCCAGTAAACTGGCAATCAGATAGGTGATAAACAGGTTTTTCCGGACATTTATTCCGGAATAGCGGGTTACTTTTGGATTGCTCCCGATCATATACAAAGTGGCTCCCATTCGGCTCCGCTCAAGGAACAGGTATACAGTTGCCAGTACGAACAGGAAAATAATCATCGGAACAGGAATACCAAGAACTGCAGTGTTTCCGATTTTAATGAATTCAATAGGGAAGCCTGATATGGCTCCACCCCGGGTCACCTGGAGGCTGATACCTTCAAAAAAGGTCATGGCTCCGAGGGTCGCCAGCATCGGCGTCACTCCAATGTAGGCGATGACATAACCATTGAACGCTCCGCAGGCGAGGGATCCGGCCAGCATGAGAATGATTCCTACCAGTACTGAAAGACCGGCTGAAGAACCTCCTGCGAACATATGTGACATAGCGAAACCGCCGATTATCATGGCTAGAGTTGCAGTGTATGTAACCGATAGGTTTATTCCTCCGGTTATGATGACAATCATCATTGATAAGGCCAGAATCCCGAACTCCGGAAGCTGGTATGCCATGGACTGAAGGTTGTACAGACTCAGGAATCTGGTGGGTGATAAAATCGACATAAAGACGAAAATCACAACAAATATGAGGAAAAGGACGGCCTCTTTACTTTTCAATCTTCTTTTTAATTCAGGTTTCATTGATCTTCTACTCCACATCCACTCGGGTCTTGTTTCGTTCGGTCCGTTTTTTCTGGGTCATGTCGATACTGATGGACCCGATTATGATCAGGCCGACGACGATCTTCTGCCAGAACGTTGGTATATGCATCAGGATGAGGCCATTATTGATTACACAGAACAGGGATACACCGATCAGAGTTCCCAGAATAGAGCCATATCCCCCGAGAACACTGGCTCCGCCCAGGACCACCGCGGCGATGACCTGCATTTCAAAGCCCAGGAAAGCATTGGGATCCACCTGTCTCATAATTGATGTATGCGCAACAGCAGCCAGACCGATGAGGAAACCTTCAAAAGCATAGACAAAAATAATTATGCGGTCCGGTTTAAATCCCATCCGTTCTGCTGAGTCCCGGTTTCCGCCAATTGCATAGATTCCACGGCCGATGACGGTTTTCCTGAGAATGAACCATGTTGCAAGAACTGCAACCAGAAGAAAAAGGAACTGAATGGGGATTCCCAGAGCTTTACCGTCTCCAGTGGGGAAAGTTATCAGTTTCTTTCGGCCGAAGTCGATGAATTTTTCCGGTATTCCTGTCATCCAGGTACCATTGGTTATGTAGAGAACCAATCCCAGAATGACGCTCATGGTTCCCAGGGTTGCTACAATCGGCGGAATCTTGAGTTTGGCAATGAGAAGCCCATTGAACAGGCCCATCACCGTACCGCTTAAAACGGCAACAAGAATGGTGAAAAGGAGGTTTGAGCTCCAGTGCATCAGAGAGTAACCGGTGATAACTGCTACAGCTGTGATAACAGATGAAACGGAAACATCAATACCGCCGGTTAGCATCACCATCAGCATGCCCATAGACATGATTGCCAGAACCAGATTGCTTTTCAATATGTCCAGGAAGTTCTCAAGAGTCATGAACGCAGGATTGGCAACCGAAATAATGATAGAGATGACAATGAGAATGAGGATGATCGGCAGTTCCTTGATTTTCAATAGTTTGGTTTTCATTTCAGTACCTACAAAGCCTTGCTCATGATGTCTTCCTGGGTGATATTTTCACAAAAAAACTCGGTAATAATCCGTCCACGGCGCATAACAGCCACTCTGTCGGCAATTGCGAGGATTTCCGGAAGTTCTGATGATATGATGATGATTCCAAGCCCTTTCTCTGCGAGATCCCGAAGTAGTTGATGGATCCCTGATTTGGCACCGATGTCGATACCGTTTGTCGGCTCATCGACGATGAGTACTTTCGGATCAGTTGCAAGCCATTTCGAAATAACAACCCGCTGCTGATTTCCTCCGGACAGTTTTGACGTGATCATCTCAGGGATATTCGGCCTGATGTCCATCTTCTCCATCCAGTTTCGGGTGAGCTCTTTTCTTTTCTTTAAATTGATCAAACTGCTTTTACCACTCAATGCGTCCAGCATGGTCAGTGATATGTTGTCTTCAATGGACTTACTCAGTACCAGCCCCTCCTGTAGACGATTTTCAGGTACAAATGAAAATCCGGCCTTCACGGCATCGTTAGGGGTTGAATTGATGATTTCTTTACCGTCGAGGAGTAGTGTTCCTTCGTCGGCTGGATTCAGGCCGAATATAGCCTGGGCCACTTCGGTACGGCCGGCACCGACCAGTCCGGTGAGTCCCAGTATTTCTCCTTTGTGAAGGGTGAAATTAATATCACGGAAATTGCCTTTTTTAGAAAATCCCCGGACTTCCAATAAGGGCTCAGTTCTCTTGTTCTTCGGATAAATTGTATATTCAATTTTACGTCCGACCATCAGGGAAATGAGTTGTTCATCATCAAGTTCATCCTCGCCGTAGGTTCCAATGTATTTACCGTCTCTGAGAATGGTGAACTTGTCGGATATGGCAAAGAGCTCATCAATTTTATGACTGATAAAAAGAAGGGCCATACCTTTGTTCTTGAGAGAGTGCATGATGTCAAAGAGTTTCCTGACTTCGTTTTTTGAAAGTGAGGATGTCGGTTCATCCAGTATGAGCAGCCTCGCATTGTTCGCCAGTGAACGGGCAATGGCGACAAGCTGCTGTTTGGCAATTGAAAGGTCGCCGAGAATTGTATTCAGATCCAGTGAGATTCCTAATTGATCCAGAGCATCTCTGGAAATACGCTCCATTGCCTTCCAGTCCACCAGGTTGTCGTTATTCTTGACAGACTGCTCTAACGCGATGTTTTCCATTACAGAAAGATTCGGGAACAGGGAAAAATCCTGATAGATGACAGCAATTTCACTTTGCAGGGCTTCCAGAGGTGTCAGGCTTTCAACAACCCTGCCGCCTAATATTATTTGACCACCGGAGTCAGGTTGATACACTCCGGAAAGTATTTTTATGAGTGTTGATTTGCCGGCACCGTTCTCACCGATCAGTGCATGAATCTCTCCAGAATCTATTGAAAATCCGATATTTTCCAACGCCTTGACGCCGGGAAATGTCTTGGAAATGTTTTTGAGTTCTATCAGGGTCTGACCCATTTCTTCCTCCAGGCAGTGAGTTAATTATCAAAGGCTGATGTCGTGTTCGGCAATTCACGTTTCTTGATTAATAGATGTTCATTTTGTCGTAATGATGACCATTTATTGGAGCCGGATGCACTTTATTTCAGTATTCAATGCTTATTTGAATGAAAGACTAAAACTCAATGGACTGCTAGACTCATCCCCGATGATTTTTAATGATTCATACACTTCATGTACTCTCTGTCACCATAACTGCGGGGTGAACCGTCTGACCGGGCAACGGGGGCTCTGTGGGGAAACCGGTGAGCTGCGGCTGGCCAAAGCCGGTCTTCATTTCGGGGAAGAGCCGCCTCTTACCGGCAGCGGGGG